>DADN01000286.1 GCA_002509665.1 Methanobacterium sp. UBA8 | reverse complement strand
ATAATGAATCAATGATTAATATAACTGATCCAAACCATATACTTATATTATACATGCCATAGCTATCAAATCTGCTTTTACTGCCTTTTTCACTTTCAGCATTTCTGAATTTATTGAAAACAGGTATCAAAAAAAGCAGGAAAAATGCAAAAAACACATAGTATATTGGATTCTCCAATACGTAACCCAATAATCCCAAAATACCTAATAAACCCCAGTAATAATTAAATTTAGCTGCCATTATATTCACCTTTTGTTTTCTGCCATATATCTGTTTTATACAGTAATTCAACATTTAGAAATCTAAAATCTTATTAATTAGTCTACATCACCCTTCCTGTTTAAATAAATATTAACGCCAAGCATTGTAGCCACCATGACCAATAATATTAGACCTAAACTTGCTATGTTAATATTTTCATTCCCAGACCATATACTGGAAACGAGAATAGAACATATTATAAGTAATGTTAGATGCCAAGAATAAGTGGTAGCAGTGGTTCCTATTTTCTTCAAGCGTTCGTCCTTTGGCTCTTCCATGCCAATGTAATAGAAAAAGCTAATCATTAAGGCAAACATGCCCAAAAATACAACAATTCCAATGACAATACTCATTACCTTAAAAACCATCACCATAATTCCAGATAGGATTAATACTGCAGAACCAAACCAGGTAATTAGATTCATTTTCCCTTTATTTTTTGCCCCATTTATTAAATAATTACTTGCTGTAGATATTAAATAGCCAGCCAGTAATGAAATAAGGAGATAATACAGTATACTGGTTGACTTAAATACGTATCCTAAAATTCCTAAAATCACTAAAAATCCAAATATCAAATATTTAAATTTATTTTCCATATTTTCACGGCCTNNCCCAAAATACCTAATAAACCCCAGTAATAATTAAATCTAGCTGCCATAATTACCACTTCCATGTTTAATCCCCAAGTTATTTATTTCCAACATAAAGTTATAAATTTCTAACATCATGTTATGTAATTCTAACATAAGCTGTATTTAAAGCTTCCTATTATCTGAAAAATTAGTATACAAAGACACAGCGGACACCAAAATAGAAATCATGCCACGAAATATAGTGATTTGTAAGTATATATACCCACCAGGTGCTCCAAAAAACCTCTAAAATAGCAGCAACAGCTAAAATTATAACAATACTTAAAATCAAAGGCAAAAACTCATATCTAACATCTTTTTTAAATACAGTGAAATCATGATTCAATACCGCATTTGCAAGGGAGCCATAAAATTTTAAAAATGCATCTATTGATAAAAGAGCAGCTAAAATCTCCAGCAGCAAATGAAAAGATCCTAAAAGTATCAAAACAGCCTTAAAAATTCCAAATTTCATTACAAGCATGCCTGTAAGAGACCCTGAAAACGCGAATAAACCTGTTAACATAACAGGAACAATAGCAATACCCGTGAAGATACATAAAGCCATCAATGTAACATTATTTAAGAAAATACCAAAAGAAATTCTTCCCAAATAATAAATAAATTGGTTTAAAAGGTAATTTAATGAAAAAATATCTGGAAATTGTATTTTAACTTCCATAACCCCAAGAAAGAAACCGTAATAAAAAGAAGATGCCGCATACTGCGGTTTTAAGATTACGAATATTAGACCGGATACATAAAACAGAATAAAAATTAAAAAAGAATATTTAGACGGTGTAACATGTTTCAAGCAGTTTATAGCTTTTTTATTTAAATTTTCATATCTAGTCATGTTCAATCTAATTTTTAAAGTTTTGATAATACATTTATCTTCAAAACATTACGGTTAAAAGATTTTATCACATAATTCTTCGATTTTCAGCCTTATATTATCCATAGGGACATCTTTAAGTAACGCAGCCATCATTGCCCCACCAGCGCCTACCCCTTCCTTTACAGAGCCATCTAAATAACTTTTTAATCCTGCAACCTGAGATTTTTCAAATTCAGGGTCAACTGCAAAAATATTAATGTCAGCAACCTGGCTTGTTAAGAAATTAATATCTGCTGTTTCATCTTCTGCAACAAAAACAGTCGTTGCAATAGATAATTTAGAGAAATCAAATTCAGGATCAATACCTTTAATAACAGAACACACAGCAGTCATCTGTGTACCACCAGCAAGTGTAACAGGTATAGACAATCCCATTACAATCCCCGCTACAGCAGGGATGGTTGGATCTCCAACGATTTCAACAGCCCGCAAAGCGTCTTCTACAGTTTCTCCTTCCTCATATCCTGCAGCTTTAAGACCCTCCAGTACTGCGCCATATTTTAAATCATGAGGATTTTCAGGCATGCTTCCACTTACTTTCTGCTTTGCATCGTATCCTAATGCAGTTAAAACTCCTAAAGCAGTTGTAGTGCCTGCAGGAGTACTTTCCCCAATTACAAGGTGACCTGTTAATTTTGATAAAGTTTTTCCAAGTAACAAACCTTTTTCGAATATTTCTCTTGCATTTGGAACTGCATTTCCAGTTCTCACATCTTGACCCGGCTCATTACCCAACTTAATATAAGGAATATCTGGTTTTATCCCGGCACCAGCATCAGCTACCAGTATTGGAATATCTGCAAGTTCAAGAGACGCTTTTGTTATTACAGCAGGTGTCGGGGCAGCTGCGCCATTAATCACTGTTTGTGGAATTTCTGGCAGGCATTTTGGTTCACCGCATATTACAAGTTCAAGATCAGCGGCAGGAGTATATTCAGTAAGTTCAGGTGTGGCGCCTGCTCCAGTTATTCCAGGGATATTAGATGTCTTTGTAGTCGCCATTACACATAAAAATAAAGTATCTTTTTCTTTTAGTTCATTTAGAATTTTTGATGAGCCGTAACATTTTATATTTTTATTCATCGTCTTCTCATTTGAAATTACTTTATCTGATAAGGTTTTCATTATTTCACCAGTGACTTTGAGATTATTTGCATTGTATCTTCAAATTCAGATATAAAATTATCATATTAAAAAAATGATTCAATTTAAAATGCCAGTATTTGATTATAGGCCTAACATGAATTCCTAATTTAAAAATAAAATAAAGGGATATAATCCCAAAAACTAATTTTTCCTTTTTGGTATTGTTAATCCACTAAATACTGCCAGTAATGCCAATATAAGTCCAACAAATGGAATCCCTGTATGCTGTAATGGTATTGTTTTGGTTTTGCTTGCTGCATTTACATTCGGTACAGCTGGCTGTTCTGGTACGAGGTTTTGAATATTAGTAATTATACTTGCCATGTTATTTGATTCAACCAGATCAGATGTATCTGAAATTACAGTAACCGAGTTAGTGATAGAACCAGTTTCATCAGCGTTCAATGTGATCTGCATCCAAGGATCAATGATTCTGAGGTCTCCAAGATTCCATGTTATGGTATGGGTTGCAGGGTCGTATACTGGTGCAGGATAACCTGCTTCGTATGTTAAGCCCACGAAAGTCATACCTTCAGGTATCTTATAGGTCACAACAACATTTTGAGCAGAATCTGGTCCATTGTTACCAACTTTAACTGTAACCACAGTATTTCCGCCAATAAAAAGTTTAGTCTTACTTATAGAAGTCTTGACAAACACATCTGCGTCATTTACAGGAGTAACAGTAATAGTCACTGTAGCAGTGGTTAAACCACCGTGGCTGTCGCTAACAAGCACTGTAAAATTATCAGTACCATTGTAGTTAGCAAATGGAGTGTAAGTGTAACTTCCATCCGCATTTACAACTACAGTACCATGAGTAGGATCACTTCCTTTAGCGTAAGTTAATGAATCACCATCAACATCACTACCAACCACTTGACCACCGACAACAGTATCCTCCTGAGTAGTAACATCATAATTACTAACTGTAGGGGCATTATTTGGTGAACTAACGGTTACAGTGGCTGTTTCACTATCTACAGTTGCATTTAGGCTTTGAGTGTATGGAGCACTATGATCATTTACCTGGAAAGTTGCAGATGTCTGGCCGTTAGATGTTGTTGTACTTGTTGAAGTGGTATAATATCCATAAGACGGTGAACTAAGACCAAATGCCACAGATATTCCATCCGGCACATGTCCAAGTGCAGGATCATGATAAAAACGATTTGAATCGTGCAGTAAATCTGCTGTAAGCTGTGAAGTACCGCCATTAGCGATAGCTGTAGGGTTTGCAATAATTGTGAGCATGATCCAAGGATCGTAAGTAACCGTTCCTGCCCCACTTGTGTAAATATCCGTTTCATAGCCTGATGATGCTGTCGGAGCATTATTAGAACCCCACCAGTTAAGTGTGGCATTCACCGAACCCCCAGGACAGTAAATAGCGTTGCCACCATAAGCTGCAGTGTTATTTATAATCCTGTTGAAATTCAAAGTAGCAGTGGAAGTACCCATATTGGGGTTATCGTTGTAGAGGACTCCTCCGCCATTTGTTACTTTATTTCCTGTAAACGTGTTGCCTGTTATAGTAGCAACGGAATTATGTCCTGACTGCCCTGTGTTGTATATGGCCCCACCATAAC
>DADN01000156.1:798-3336 GCA_002509665.1 Methanobacterium sp. UBA8 | reverse complement strand
GGTAACTCCATTAAACCTTTCATCAGATGTAATGTCTCATTTTTGGCGTGGTGTTTTTGAAGGAGATGGAACAGTGGGTATATTTAAGCATTATCACAGAGAGTATCCTTCAATAAATTTAAGCGGTAATTATGAGATGTGTTTAGGATTTGCAAAGTATTTGGGTATTAATACCAAGATAAGGTTACATAAGGGAAATCTCAGTATTATAAAGAAGACATATATGTGTAAGAAAAGTACAAATAAACTAGATTTTTGGCAAAAAACATATAGTAAATTGTATGATGATTACAGCATCAAAAAGGGATTATTTTTAACTAGAAAGCATGATATTTTCTTGAAAATTTTCAATCTTGTGGGTGCGGATGAAAGTTATAATTTAGATAGATGGACTATGGTTGAATAAATAATTATTTTTTTAAATGGTTAAATTATGANNTGTTAAACAAAATTTCTGTACCGATATCTGGTTTAATGCTGGGTCTGGCGGAAGCAGGGAATTTAGTATCTTCTCAAGAAGTTGCACTTAAAATTATATTTGGATCTATATCTGCACTAATTTTAGCGTTGATTTTAATAAAAATAGCATCTAATCCTAAGCATCTTAAAGCGGATTTAGATAATCCTGCTGTTGCAGGTGTTGCTTCTACTTTTCCAATGGGCATCATTGTTTTATCAACATATATTAATTCTTTTTTCCCATCTGCGGCTTACGGAATGTGGATTGCGGGGATTTTAATGCAGTTTGTGATTATAATATTATTTACCCGGAAATTTATCTTTAATTTTGATATAAACAAAGTATTTCCATGTTATTTTGTAGTTTATGTTGGAGTCGCGGTGGGAAGTATAGTAGCACCTGTATTCAACGCTGAAAGCGTTGGTATGGTATTATTCTGGTTTAGTTTAATATCTTACTTGATTTTACTTCCGATAATGCTTTACAGGGTATTTGTAGTTAAATCATTTCCAGAACCTGCTGTTCCTACATTAACTATTTTTGCAGCCCCTTCAAGTATCTGCTTAGCCGGATATTTAAGCTCATTTAATGTGATAAACATGAACATTTTCTGGGGACTTGTTATTTCAGCAATATTAATGTTTTTTGCAGTAATTCTGTACATGCCTAAAATGCTTAAATTAAAGTTTTATCCGAGTTATTCAGCTTTTACATTCCCTCTTGTAATCAGTGCTATTGCTATGCAGTATGCAAATAGTTTTTTGGCCAATATGAATCTTCAAATACCTTTACTGCAGTATATTGGGTATTTTGAGGAGCTGCTGGCGGTTTTATTTGTTGTTTATGTATTGGTTCATTATGTCAACTTTTTATTTGGTGATTATAGAAATAAAGTTCTTGAACATAAATCTTCCAACAAGGAGTAATTGGTAAGTTAAAGCAATATAGCTTACATACTCCCGTAAAAACAGGAAATTAGGTCGAATAACAAGTAAATAATAAATTTGGCGAATTAACTTTACCACGCTTTAAGTATATGATCATTAAAATGTACTATTTTACAAAATATAGAAAGATCAAATAGTAAACTAATTAAAGGACAATAGCTTAAACTCCATTGATAAACAAATTTTGTATTCATATAATATATCACACTAATGAGGTGAAATAATGGTAAGTGTCAATCTTGAAGCAAAAAAGACAGTAGACTTAATGATAAAAGATGCAGATGAATTAAATATAAGCGTAGAAAAGCTTGAAAACGGTTCCACAGTTATCGATGCAGGTGTAAACGTTTCTGGAAGCCTTAAAGCAGGGGAACTTTACACAAAAGTATGTCTTGGTGGACTTGCGGAAGTGGGAATCTCAATTCCAGGAGACCTCTCAGAAAGCTTTGCATTACCTTCTGTAAAGATTAAAACCAATTCTCCAGCAATATCAACCCTTGGAGCACAAAAAGCAGGATGGTCTGTAAGCGTAGGTGACTTCTTTGCCCTCGGTTCAGGACCTGCAAGGGCATTAGCTAAAAAACCAGCCCACACCTATGAAGTAATCGGCTACGAAGACGATGCTGATATCGCAATTCTCACACTCGAAGCTGACAAATTACCTGGCGCTGACGTAACTGACGCAATCGCAAAAGACTGCGGTGTCTCACCAGAAAACGTAATAGTGCTCGTAGCTCCAACATCATCTATAGTAGGTTCAATCCAGATAGCAGGAAGAGTAGTTGAAAACGGTACCTACAAAATGATGGAAGCTTTAGATTTTGACGTTACAAAGGTTAAATTCGCTGCAGGAATCGCACCAATAGCACCTGTTGACCCAGATGGACTCAAAGCAATGGGTAAAACAAACGACGCTGTATTATTCGGTGGTAGGACTTACTACTACATCCAGTCAGAAGAAGGTGACGATTTAAAAGCTTTAGCTGAAAATCTTCCATCATCCGCATCTGCAGGATACGGTAAACCATTCTACGATGTATTTAAAGAAGCGGAATACGACTTCTACAAAATCGACAAAGGAATGTTTGCACCTGCTGAAGTGGTCATAAATGATTTAAGAACCGGTGAACT
>DADN01000156.1:0-744 GCA_002509665.1 Methanobacterium sp. UBA8 | reverse complement strand
TTACCTTCATATGGAATTTTTCGAAGCTCCAATGTATTCATTAGATCGTAGACATCATCCTCTTTCATATAAACAGATTTTTTCACTTGAGGACGATTTTTATTTTCGTTATAATTAAATTCTATCCGTATGTGGCCGAATACCGGAGAAAGCATAGATCTGGGGCTGTCCTTAAGTTTTATGTCTTTCATTCTGCTGATAATATATTTATTAGTTTTNNTTTCCCAGCATATTCCGTTTATATTCCATTAAATATAACATGGTTATTTCAACATCGGAGATATCTCCTTTAGAGAAAAATAAAGTTTCTTTGATGTCTTTTCCACATTTTGGGCATACTTCACCTTTTATATCTATACCACATTGTGGACATGTCTCATATTGATCATTTGATTCTTCTTGCTTCTCAAATATATCATTCGCTTTATTTTCTCTTTTTGTAATCCTGTATGCATCACTTGCAAAGGTTAAATAAAGTATAAAGAATACTGCATAGGACAAACCTAAAGGATGCTCAAGAGGATTACTGTAAAAGTTATATAATGACCCTAAAAATAAAACAAACAATCCTAATGCTAAAAATCCCCTTAAATTTTTTCCTGCGTAAAAATAACCTGTTCCTGGTACAATGAGAGATAAAATTCCTGCTAATAATGGGTTTTTTCCCAATATATCACTTCCTAAAATATTTAATTAGTTTATACCTATTAAACAATTATATAAATCTGATTAATATATTATTAT
>DADN01000185.1:9662-10725 GCA_002509665.1 Methanobacterium sp. UBA8 | reverse complement strand
GGAAATAATTACGGTAGAGATAATAATAGAGGAAATTCTTCTCCTGTTAACGAAGGCGAAGAGTACGATGTTAAAATAGAAGATATGGGAAGAGATGGAGACGGAATCGCTAAAGTAGAAGGTTTCATAGTTTTCGTAAGTGGAGCTAAAAAAGGCGAAGAAGTTAAAATCAAAATCAATTCTGTAAGAAGAAACTTTGCTTTTGCAGAAGTAGTAGAATAGCTTAATTTAAGATTTTAAGTTAACTTTTAATGCTCTTAATCTATATTAATGCTTTAAATTGTACTACAATTAGGTTAAACGTTTTTTTATTAAGATGTCACGTCTTATCATCAAAACTAAGGATCATGAGCTTTTAAAATTTAATTTTTATTTAAATTTATCTATTTTTTAATTTTTTTTTACGCATATCAAACTTATTTTTCAATTATTTTAACTCAAGAAGATTATAAACTAGTTTTAATAATTTAATTAATGATTGGATTTAATTTTAGACATTTTTAGTAGTAATGCTTATAGAAATGAACAACATAAAATAATGATCAGCCATAAATTTTAGTATTTAGTTTATATTAATAACTGGTTGTGCTTGGATTAAGGAGTAAAAAAAATGGTTTCTGAAATTTTTTATCAAAAATTAATTGATATATCCAGAGTAATGGAAGAAAAAGGTAATGGGATTAGCTATATTCACAATGAAGATGATTGTTATACAATTGGAACAAGGAAATACAGTGAAGAAATAGATGAATACCTGAATAAAACAGTTGAACTATGGGAAGGTAGTGTACCAAACTTTAAAAAATCGAAAAAAAGCAAAACAAGTGGAAAGCCGAGTAGAGTCGTGTATATCTGGAAAATTTTCCTAACAGAAGCTAAATGACCAATACACAAAAAAATTATTTTTTAAACTAATATTTTGTAAATAGTTTATACCATTTTCAGATAATGTATACTAATTGAATTCTATTTTTTCCAAAAAGTAGAGAAGTAATATGTTATTTTAGTATAGTAAATTGAATTGATTGTCTGAAAACATGGCAGTACTATAGCCCCTTGCAGA
>DADN01000185.1:0-9651 GCA_002509665.1 Methanobacterium sp. UBA8 | reverse complement strand
CAAAACAAGTATTTGAGACTATTCTGTATTTAATTGAAAATTTGGATAGTTTATAAAAAATATTCAAAATTTCTCGACAACCAAAAAAAGTAACGGCAAACCAACCCAATCAAAAAATCCCAAAAATACCCGCTTATTTTATTAAATACACACAAATAACGTCAGAACAAGCACAGTATTTACAGTTTCAACAAATTTCATATAACANNCAAATTTGAATTTTCAAATAAATTAACAGACTATTTAAAGAAAATAGAAACTGAAACTGGAAAAGAAGTCAAAATTCTTGAAAGCCCATATCTTGGAATAAAAGGTATGTGGGCAGGGTTCAGGTATCATCCAGATTACATTATAATTATTATTCGTTCTGATGTCCAAAAAACAAATGAAACACTGGAACGCTCCATCGCCCACGAGGCAACACACGGCTACATTTTATTTAAAAAAAGGTACTGTAGGGGAGAATTTCCAGAATCTATTGAAGACAGTGACAAAAGAGATATCCAGCTTATATTCACAATGGTTGACGATATTGCAGTCAATAAAATAATNNTCTCTGAAAACGGTTTTACTCCATTCGGCGTGGAATATCTAGGCGTGGTCCAAAAGGAAATCGATTCCATGATCGCAGGAGTGGATTTTTACAGGCAGTTTTCTGACGACCTTCTTTTTGACGATTTGTTGATGATAACACGTTATATCATTGCATGGGGGTTTTTAGAATATTATGATTTAAAGCCTGAAGAACGTGACATCCTTAAAAAATTTTTAGATGTCTTTAAAGAGACATATCCTTTGCAATACGAAATTACAAGCCAGATAAAACAAACTATTAAAGATAATGACATATTTACAAGTTCTGGGCATTGTAAAGCCATGGGACTCATTTTAAAAGAGTTAAAATTTGATAGTTTAGTAAAAATAACAAACATGCCCTGATTAAAAAAAGAGATAGTTAAGGGTTAAAATTAACATCCATCAAAATAGCAACCAATCATTAAATATTATAATCAGTAAAACCCTTAATTAAATTCTGGCATTTTCCCGTTCTTTTCTCTGTACTCTTTAAGCAGAATGTTTTTTCTCTGTTTTGAACTTTTTTTACTGTCGTTTTCACGGTATCTAAAGTAAACAATACTTTCTGCTGCGTCTTCGTCTGAAAAATGCATAGAAATATTATGTTTCAGTTTTCCCTCGCCGATATAGACAATTTCCTTTTTATCGTTGGCAAACTGGAATACTCCATAGGAATTTGGTAACTGTTTTACATTTTCTTCATTGAAATCCATCCATCGTTTTGCTGCTGGCATTTTTGACCTCCTTTTATGCTCTGGTATTCACATTTATTTTATTAATATATATTTTATTGATATATAAGCAATTAGGTTTTTGATTCACCAAATTGTGCCTCAATTATAGTATCTTTAATTGCAAACCAGTAAATTGAGAGTTCTTTTTCTATCTCTTTATAATTATTAAATTTTTCTTTTATTATATCCCAAAATCGTTTGCTGTGATTTAATTCAACAAGATGGGCAACTTCATGAAAAACAACATATTCAATTAAAGATTCGGGTAAATATTTTAAGTACCTGTTGATATTGATATTATTTCTGGAACTGCAGCTTCCCCATCTTGACTTCATCTTCCTGAAATAGATTTTATTTACAGTTACATCCAGTTCAAGCGAGAACTTTTCAACAAGGCCGCGGACCAGTTCCCTGAATTCTTCTTCATCAAGCCCATAATTAAGTTCTTTCTGCTTTGCTTCATGTTTTGAGGCATTAATAACTTTAAATTTTTTATAAATCCATTTTTTGTGTTTTTCTATGATCTTTTCATGATTATCATGCCCATTAGGGGCTATAATCATCAATTTTTCATTCTTAAGCTCTAAACGCCAGTATTTCACATTACGGTGGACTATATCATATTCCACATTTAGATCATAGATTTTTACAGTCTGCATGATTTTCCTCAGGGCCCATTCAGATTTTAGATAGATATGTTCTCTCAATCTAATCTAATAAATAGTAACATAAATCACCAATTCACTTTTATTTTANNTTTTACTAATTTATAGGATATAATCTTTCATATCAAAAAGGATCAGATGACATCGATTATTGGACTTAAATCCAGCAAATGCTTTAAAAAAGATAAAAAATTTCAGTAATTTCATTTTATTAACTTTAGAGGTAGAAGTAGCATACCTACAAAAAAGCTTAATTTAGATAATGTCCTAAACTAGATTTAACTAATTTCTAATTATACTATTTGAGTAAGTAACAGAATCAATTAAATCATATTTAATCATTATAAGGCGATATCATGAATATAACAAAGGTTTTAACTGGTAAAGAAGGTGAAAAACTATTTTTGTTAGGTAACGAAGCTGCAGTTCGAGGAACAGTCGAAGCTGGAGTATCAGTTGCTTCAACATATCCAGGTACACCCTCTTCAGAGATTGGAGATGTTTTATCCAAACTCGCAAAAGATGCAGGGATGTACTTCGAATTTTCCACCAATGAAAAAGTGGCACTTGAGGTTTCAGCTGCTGCAGCATCATCAGGACTTAGATCATTCACTTTTATGAAACATGTAGGCTTAAACGTGGCTGCTGATTCATTTATGAGCGTAGTGTACGAGGGCGTAAACGGAGGAATGATTATTTTATCTGCAGATGATCCTTCCATATTCTCATCTCAAAATGAACAGGACAACAGGCATTACTCACGGATTGCAGGCATTCCTACAGTAGAACCTTCCAATCCACAGGAAATAAAAGATATGATGAAATACGGGTATGAACTCTCAGAAGAGTTCCAAATACCAGTTTTAATGCGTACAACCACAAGGGTTTCTCATATGAGAGGAGTAGTAGAACTTGAGACCCCTAACACTGATAAAAAAACAGGATACTTCAAAAAAGACCCTAAACGCTTTGTGCCAGTACCTGCAAACGCCAGGGAAATGCACAGAATACTGGTTGAAAAAATGGAAAAAATAGAAGATGTGGCCAGCAATTCTCCGTTTAACAGGATATTCAATAAAGGAAGTAAAATTGGTGTAATTACAAGCGGAAGCGCATTTAACTATGCCATAGATGTCATAGAAAAAAATGAACTGCCTGTAAACATCCTGAAAATTGGTTTTTCATATCCTTTCCCTGAAAAACTGGTATATGACTTTATAAAAGATTTAAACAATGTAGTAGTTATTGAAGAAGTAGATCCAATAATGGAAAAAGATGTACTTGCAGTAATAGGAAAATATGGATTAAAAACAAAAGTACACGGCAAACTCGATGAAACACTGCCTATGATCTTTGAATATACGCCAGACATAGTTCTAGATGGCATGAGAAAAGTTATTGATTTTAATTTAAAAGAAAAACAATCATACGAACCTGATATACCTCTTCCAGTACGTCCGCCAACTCTGTGTCCAGGATGTCCCCACAGGGCTGCTTATTATACCGTCAAAAAAGCAGTTGAAGAGCTAGATCTGGATGCTATATATCCAAACGATATAGGATGTTACACTCTTGGAATTGAATCTCCATATGAAATGGCAGATTACCTGCTTGCTATGGGTTCAAGTGTAGGTACAAGCTGCGGATTCTCAAAATCAACTGATCAAAGTATTGTAAGCTTTATAGGAGACTCCACATTTTTCCATGCAGGTATTCCACCACTTATAAATGCAGTGCACAATAAAGATAAGTTTGTACTCGTTATTTTAGATAACAGGACAACTGCCATGACCGGCGGCCAGCCACACCCCGGTCTTCCTGTGGATGGGATGGGAGAAACAGCCCCTGAAATAAGTATAGAAAAAATCGTCAAAGCAGTTGGGGTAGAGTTTTTAGAAGTTATAAATCCAGTTAGTGTTGACATATCAAAGGAAATATTCAAAAAAGCACTGCAGTTTGACGGTGTAGCAGTTGTTATTTCCAAATATCCATGCATGCTCACTAAAAAAGCAGCAAGCAATCAATTACTTATGAATGTTGACCCTGAAAAATGCGATAAATGCCTGAACTGTGTAAAAGACCTTACCTGTCCTGCAATTTATGTTGCAGAGGACGGTTCTGTAGATATCGATTCGATGTTTTGTAAGGGATGCAGTGTTTGCATGCAGATTTGTCCAAAGAAGGCTATTGGAGCTAAAAGGTTAAGTTAATATAATTAAAAATCATGGAGATTAAAAATGAAACCATATAACATTTATATCTGCGGTGTCGGAGGACAGGGAATCATCAAAACCAGTATTGTAATTGGTGAAGCTGCAATGAAAAGCGACATGGGAGTTGTAATGAGCGAAGTACACGGAATGGCCCAGCGCGGAGGAGTTGTTTCAACAGAACTTAAAATAGGAGATTCAAAAAGTCCAATAATTGAAAAAAGCAATGCTAACCTTTTAATTGCATTTGAACCAATGGAAGCGCTTAGGGCAATTTCAAAGGCAAGTAAAGACACTTATGTTGTTGTAAATACCTCCCCAATAATGCCTTTTAACATAACTGAAAGTGAAGTACCTTATCCACAAATTCCAGATATTTTAGATGAACTTAAATCAAAAGTAAAAGGTGTATTCGCTCTTGACGCTGAAAAAGCAGCTAAAGATGCAGGACATATCCTTTCACTTAACATGGTTATGCTTGGAGGGGCTACTGCAGTTTCAGGCTTCCCAATAGATAAAGAAGCTGTTTTGAAATCAATGAGGGCAAACTTACCTCAAAAGAGCATTCCTATTAATATGAAAGCATACGAAAAAGGGTTTGAGTTTGTTTCATCCAATTAATTCTTTTTAATTCTTTCTTTTTTACTATTTAATAAGTAATTTTAAATACTTAGACCTGTAAGTAATATGTGCGTTCAATAAATCAACTTATTTATTGATATGATACGTTAAACAAATTACAAATAGTATTAGCTTATGAGATGAAAAAATGGAAAGGAAAAAGATATTATACTATCTTAAACTCTTAAATTTAAAGAATTTAGCATCACACTTTTCCGGCAAGATACCAAAATGGGCAATCATAGTAATAATTGCAGCAATAATACTGGTACGTATTTTAGCAGGTTTATCAAAAGTGTATTTCCATTAAAAACTATCAGATACTTTAGAATTTTCCAATTCTCATATAAATTTTTTATAACCTATTTTAATCCATTCATTTTTAAAAGCTTTAATTTTAATTGATATTGATATTATTACTTGAATAAACCATTAATTCCATTTTAGATAATTTTAAATATGAGAATGAACCAACATTTTACTTCATTATGTCAGGCTGTGGATTCCCTCCATAAATACATTTTTTAAGGCTTCCATTACAGTCATTTACTTTACAAATATCAAAAGGACGTGAAAAAACGGATATTAATAGTAGAAGTGGTTTAATTGTAATTCTTATAGTGGTAGTTATTGGAGCGGCGTATATTACACTGGCAAGTCAGGTTAATCACAATCAAACAAGCTCAAATACCTCAAATATTAGCTCAGCACATGATAACACCAATAGCCCAGAAAATACCAATACATCCATTAACAATGGAACCAGTTCGCAAAATAATACTCATACAAATAGTACAACCAGCACAAAAACAACCAATCAGACTCAAAATACTACTAACTCTACCAAGTAAGCGCTCAGGCATTTACATTAAGTAACGCCTATTAAAGAGAATATAAATCGCCAGCATTATCTAGAGTGTTACATTCCAAATAGAAAGTAGAGTTCCAATAAATATCTGGCGAAATAATTAAATAAATAAAAACCTCTTTTTTTCTTTTTATTAGTTTACAATGTTTACATGGTAAATTATTTCCTCTGCAGGGAGACAGTTTTCCCAAGGTCTAGCATATTTCATAGTTATATCTGTTTTACCAGTTTTGATGGCTTTAAATGTAAATATTTGAGTTCCTGGTTCTCCAGCGATATTACTTTCATTCATATCTTCTGGTGGACAATATTGACTGCTTATAATCTTTAAAAATCTCGAATTAACGTCTTGAAACCATTGATAACCAGTGCTCGGATTACTTTCCAAGGTTATATTGAACTCTTTATTTACCTTTACAGTTAACTGTTTTTCTTCTTTAACTGGAAATATACATTTATCTGCTGCAAATACTCCTGAGACCATACTCAACGAGAATACAGCTAAGATAATCATTGAAGCTGTTTTTAAACATTTCATTTTTTTACCACCATTTCACATTTACATTTAAAATGTAAAAGTTTATATATATAAATTTATCGTATAGTATAAACAACATTCAAAGTGAGATGGAAGATATGAACTTTAATTTAAAAATAATACATCTGGCATCAATCTTTTTTATGGCATTTATCCCCACGCAAATATGTCCTGCAGCTACAGAAACCCGAATAATTAAAATAGAAGATGTTTACGTTAAACATGGAGATAAAACATCCATAGCTGCACGTGGACAATTAAATGAAGGCTTTGGATGGGTAGACATTGATGGAGCATACTTAAACTTTACAGTTTCAGACACAAATGGCACCAAAATAGTCAGTACAACTGAAAAAATAAGTTTTTGGGACGGTAAAGCCTCCGTAGATATAGATACCCATAACTTAATTCCTGGAAGCTACACAGTAGACGTAAAATACATGGGAAACAAATATCTACGCCCTTGTAAGACTCGGGCATCACTGGTGGTTATATCATCATGCAGTTTCCAAACTCAAAATTTCAGGTGTAAATTATGAAAATAAAGGAGTTTTTATGCATATTCAAAAATATATGCATTCAATCCATTCAGACGCACTTCTATGTAATAATGAAACCCACCTACATCAAATGAGAAAAAATAAACTTAAATGTAAACATGAAAAACTTCCATTAAAAGTAAAAAATGAAAATAGAAAAATAAAATTACAATCCATAAATATCTTTAGCAAGAATAACCTCTGCACCGCCGTCTTGGAGTGCTTTAATTCCGTCATCGATATTTTCTGGATGTAATAAAACAATAGCTCCGTTTTCCTTCTCTTCTACAAATGCATAAAGATATTCAAGGTTAATATCACTATCATCTAAAATTCCAAGGATTTCTCCCAATCCTCCCGGCCTATCAGACATCCTAACAGCTATTACTTCCCCTACTTTTACAAGAAAATTATTGTCTTCAAGTAACTTTTTAGTCTTATCGGGTTCTGGAACTATTAACCTTAAAATTCCAAAATCAGAAGTGTCTGCAATTGAAAGAGCCCTTATATTGACTCCGCCTTTCTCAAGCACATCCAAAGCTTTCCTCATTCTTCCTTTCCTATTTTCCAAAAATATGGACAACTGTTTTACTTTCATAATGCCACCCTTAACATTGTATTAAACGCTTTTTTTATAATTTCCTTTTGTCTATAACTCTTACAGCCTTTCCTTCGCTTCTTGGCAGAGTTTTTGGCTCAACAAGTGTTACTTTAACTCTTAAACCAATTTCACTGTGAATATAATCTTCAATTTTTTCCCTTATACCCACAAGTTCCTTAATTTCATCTGAAAAAAGACTTTCTGAAGCTTCAACCTGAACCTCAACTTCATCCATCAAATGAGGCCTTGTAACGATAATCTGATAGTGAGGCTCCACTTCATCAATTCTAAGAAGCGCTTTTTCAATCTGCGATGGGAAGACTGAAACTCCCCTAATTTTCATCATATCATCAGTACGTCCAGTAACCCTGTCCATTTTAACAAGTGTTCTTCCGCAGCCGCATTTGCCCCTTGTGAGTTTAGTTACATCTTTTGTTCTAAAACGAATCAATGGAGTACCCTCACGTGTTAATGTTGTTAAAACAAGCTCTCCTTTTTCACCATCAGGCAGTACATCATGGGTATCAGAATCTATAATCTCTGGATAAAAATGATCTTCAGAAATATGAAGTCCTTCCCTTTCGCTGCATTCAAGACCTACTCCTGGTCCAATTACCTCAGTAAGGCCATATATATTATATGCAGGTGCATTAAATCTTTTCTGGATCTCCTGACGCATTTCTTCTGTCCACATTTCCGCACCAAAACCTATTGCCTTAAGACCAACAGTTTTGGTATCAATTCCCTCTTCTTCAATCTCTTCAGCAAGATATAATCCATATGAAGGCGTAAAAATCATTACACTTGTTCCAAAATCCTGCATGATTTCAATCTGGCGCTTCGTCTGCCCTGTTGAGATAGGTATAACTGTCGCCCCCATTTTCTGGGCGCCGTAATGCACCCCAAATCCACCAGTAAATAAACCATAACCATGTGTATTCTGGATTATATCATCGTCAGTTACTCCAAACATGCAAAGACCACGCGCCATGACTTCACCCCAAATTTCAAGGTCCCCCCGAGTATATCCAGACACAGTTGGTTTTCCTGTAGTCCCAGACGAAGTATGCACCTCTACTATCTCTTTTCTAGGCACTGCAAACATTCCAAATGGATAAGCATCCCTTAAATCATCCTTTGTGGTAAACGGGAGCTTTTCAATGTCTTTAAGAGTTTTAATATCATCTGGTTTAACACCCAGTTCATCAAAACGCTTTTTATAATATGGAACGCTTTCATATGCTCTCTTCACTGCCATTTGTAGTCTTTCAAGTTGTAACGCTTCTTTATCGTTTTCTGACATACACTCTGCTTTTTCATTCCAAATCATCTTATCCCCTGAGTTAATTGATTAGTAGCTAGTAATATCTAAAAATAAATTTTTTACCTTAAAAAATATCTAATTTAATGTAATTAGAAGAAAGTTATAAAACTTGTCATAAATTTTAATATGTGACAGACAATATTAGACAATTTTAAATAAATGATATACTCTGATTTTGTTGTCTCTACCCTTCCAAAGGAGAAGATTACCCAACAATTGAGTTAAAATTAATATTTTTTAATTTATAACAGCACAATTTATTGGAACAAATCTATACCCCTTTCTATAACAAAGAATACCGACTAATCAGTTACTTTGGCACTTTTATATCTTGTTTTATGGCCAACGAAATGACATATTATCCACTGGCAAAATAGTATGAAGCTATATGCGAAAATGCGCTTAAACAAAAGTGTTACGCTTTTATATAAAGTAAACTTAATAGCAATTATTAATAAGAAAAATATTCATGTTTTTCATGCTTATTTTTAATATTTTCATAATTTACATAAATTATGACTTATTGTTGGTTAAAATAAGCTAAAATCTGGATAAATTTAATTAATGGAGGTTATTAAGTGGATTTATTTGCATTAATTGCTGTAGTGCTGGTTTATATTCTTATAATAGGATATGTAGGTTACATAGCCTGGAAGCGAACCAATAGCGCCGATGATTATATGGTTGCAGGAAGAGAAACCCGTCCATATATCATGGCACTCAGTTACGGGGCAACGTTTATCAGTACTGCAGCCATCGTAGGTTTTGGTGGAACNNATATGGGGCAACATTTATCAGTACTGCTGCAATTGTAGGATTTGGTGGTGTAGCCGCCAATTACGGTATGGGAATTTTATGGCTTGTATTTTTAAATATCATTATAGGAATTTTTATAGCGTTTGTATTCTTTGGAAAACGTACCCGAAAAATGGGGCATAACTTAAATGCTCTTACATTTCCAGAATTCCTTTCGCG
>DADN01000186.1 GCA_002509665.1 Methanobacterium sp. UBA8 | reverse complement strand
TAGGTTTTTGCGGTTAAATAATCAAAAGATTATTTAAACACGGTTAAATTTAATTTAATATCAACTTGATAAATTTAGTTGTGTTATGCATTAAATAATAAATGATAAATTTATTTATCATATTTTATAATTTTATATTCCTGCTTTACTAAAACAAGCGTATTTGAAGGTATATCTTCATAAATTATAGTGCCAGAACCAACTGCAGAGTTTATGCCCACTTTAACTCCAGGATTGAAACTTGAATTTATACCTGTTTTAACGTTATCCCCAAATACTGCGCCAAGTTTTCTTACACCGCAGTCAAATTTTTCGCCTTTAATTTTCATCTTGACATTTTTATTATCAAAACGCAGGTTTGCAATGTTTGTACCTGCAGCAACATTACAATTAGCCCCAATTACTGAATCACCGACATATGAAAGGTGATTAACATTAGTACCATCCATTATAATTGAATTTTTAATTTCAACTGCATTTCCCACGTTTACGTTATTTCCAAGGTAGGTATATTTTCTCAAATATGAATTAGGACCAATATCACAGCCTTCTCCAATGAAAACAGGCCCTAAAATGTAAGTTCCAGACCGGATGATACTGTTTTTTCCGAGAACTACTTTGCCGTGGATTGTAACTCCTTCTTCAATTTCGCCCTGTATATCTTCTTCCATTTCACTTATGAAATGTTCATTGACATTTAGAAGTTCCCATGGCCTTCCAACATCGATCCATTTATGATCAGATTTAAGTCCCCGAACTATCTTATTTTCACCCATCTGAATTTTAAGAGAATCCGTTATTTCATATTCTCCTCGCTTAGACTTTCCTGTTTTACCTATTGCATCAAAAATTGTTTTATCAAAAAGATATATCCCTGCATTTATAAGGTTACTTGGAGCCTCCCCTGGAGCTGGCTTTTCAACAATATTTTTAATTATACCGTTTTCTATTTCTACAACTCCAAATGAAGAGGGATCTTCAACTTCAGTAAGCATGAGAATTGATGAAGCTTCTTCGGACTCATATTTTACTATTAAGTCTACAATAAGCTCCGGATCAACTATTATATCCCCATTCAGGACTATAAATTCATCATCGATAATGTCATGAACAGAATTTATGGCGTGTGCTGTTCCAAGTCTTTTCTCTTGAGTGATGTAGTCGATGTTAACTCCAAATGAAGAACCATTTCCAAAATAATTCTCAATTGCCTCTTTTTTGTAGCCCACAACCATTATTATATCTCTAACGCCTGCATCTCTCAGTGCTTCCAAATTATATTGGAGTATTGGCTTTCCACCAACTTGCAGCATTGTTTTTGGTCTTGTTAATGTTAACGGGCGCATTCTTGTGCCTTCACCCGCCGTGAGCAATACTCCTTTCATAATATTCCCTCTATAAATTCTCTGGATTTATTTCTCATTGATTGAGCTATTTCTACATTTCTACCTTCTAAAGTAATCCTTATGTAAGATTCTGTACCTGAAGGCCTTATTAGAACCCAACTCCCATCTTTCATGGAAATTCTAACTCCATCTATGAAATTGACATCGTTTACATCTTCAAAATAATCGGGAAGTTCTTCTTTAACTTTTTCCATTATCAATGTCTTTTGAATGTTTTCACATTCTATTTTATCCCTTACTGTTGGATAACTTGGTATTTCATTTAAAAGTTTAGAGAGAGAACCATATTTTTCCACAATTTCTATAACTTTAAGCGCAGAGAGTATTCCATCAGGACACATGCAGAAATCTGGATGGAGCCATGTACCTGAAGGTTCACCACCAAATGTTGCATTACATTCCACTATTGCCTCTGCAACATGTACATCTCCCACCTTAGTACGTACTACTTCACCGCCGGATTCTTTCATACATTTATCCACACAGAATGATGCATCAACAGTTGTAACTATTTTTCCACCAATTTTACTTGATACAAGGGCTAAGAGCTTATCGAAATCTGCCATGTTTCCCTCATCATCGATTGCAATCATTCTATCTGCATCACCATCATGTGCAATTCCAAGGTCCGCCCCGGTAGCTTTAACAACTTTCATAAGTTCAGAAAGATTTGCTTCGGATGGTTCAGGTAGTCTACCTGGGAAAAATCCATCAGGCTGACTATTTAAAGTTAAAACTTTACATCCTGCCTTTCTAAGCACAGTTGGAGATATAAAAGAACCTGCCCCATTTGCACAGTCTACAACGACTTTAAGGTTTCCTTTAATATCCACATTGTTCAGCAAATCATCCATATACCTCGAAATAATGCTGCGGTTATCTTTAATATCCCCTATATTTTCCCATGAAACTTTAGAAAAACTTTTCTCATGGACTATTTTTTCTATTGTTCTTTCCTGATCCTGAGTATAAGCCATACCCTTTGGATTCCATAGTTTTATTCCGTTGTACTGGGAAGGATTATGAGATGCAGTTATCATAATTCCTATATCTGCATTGAGTTTCATTGCAGCATATCCAACTAATGGTGTTGGAACCATTCCAAGTCTAATTACATCGCATCCGCACTGTAATATCCCTGCAGTGATTGCATTTTCAACCATCTTATTTGAAGTCCTTGTATCATATCCTATAACAGCTTTACGTCCTTTTCCACCAACATATGTTGCTGCTGCCATTCCGACATCTGTTATTAAATTTAAAGTGATTTCACTGCCTATTTTACCTCTGATACCTGATGTACCAAATAGTCTTGGAATCATATCTGTCATACAATACACCGCTTTTATTCAATTAAGCTCCAAATTTTTCAGACTTGTTCATGAAATCCATTAATATATTCATGACATCTGAGCCCCTTATTCTGCATAATCCCCCATATGCTGCTGCCCTTTCACTAAAACTACTAACGTTATCCACCCTAACTTCAGGTCCCATTATAATAATAGGGACAGGATCTCCAGTATGGTCCATTACAGAAACTGGAGTTGAATGATCTGCTGTTAAAATGAAATAAATATCATCTATTTTCATTATTTCTTCAATTACAGCATCTACCTTTTCAATGAATTTTACCTTTTCTTCCATCTGCCCGTCGTGACCTGCTTCATCTGCGCCGTCTATATTAATAAGTATAAATTCATAATCATTGCCCTTTGCTGCTTCAACAATACTTGCAATCATATTTTCAAGGTTGGTATCAATTCCACCGGTAGCTCCTTCAACATCGATTAAATCCATACCAGTTATTTTTCCAATCCCCTTGATAAGTCCTGTTTCCGCTATACATGCAGCTTTTACCCCATATTTTTCTCCGAATGGAATAATATGTGGAACAGCACCTACTCCTCGCGGCAAAACAACATTTGCAGGATTTTCTCCTTCTTTTATCCTCTCAAGATTTACAGGATGATCTTTTAAAATCTCATATGAGGTTTCAACAAATTTATTTAGTATTTCAGCTGTTTTTGCTGCTGCAGGAGAATCATCTAAAGGAACAACCTCTTTGGGATGTTTTCCTTCATGTTTTGGATCGGCGTCAGATACTTTATCAGATAATCCCGGTCCTCTAAGTACAAGTACAGCCCGGTGTCCGGTAGATTCTTTAAATATTATTTCTATATCTTCAAATCCTTCTAATTTCAAAGAATTTATAGAATTAGCAATTTCTTCTGTACCTTCTCTTATTCGCCCTGCTCGCCTATCTACAACGATACCATTTTCATCACGGGTTGAGAAGTTACATCTAAATGCTATATCTCCAGCTATAACATCCAATCCTATTCCTGCTGCTTCAAATGGCCCCCTGCCTGTATAAACTTCATAAGGGTCATATCCCAATATTGAAATATGAGAAGTATCACTACCCGCCCTTATGCCGGGGCGTATTGGATCCATAATACCAGTTATGCCTCGTTCAGCTAATTTATCCATATTTGGAGTGTTTGCAGCTTCAAGTGGAGTTTTATATNNCAAGATCTTTTATGGGACGATCTGCCATCCCGTCTATTATCATTATAATTCCTTTCACACTATCACCCAACTATGTAAACATTGTGCGTTATACCTATTAAACTATAAGAATTCCTAAGATTGCCCCTGATACAGTAGCTAAAAGATTAACATGTTCATTTGTAAGATAGTTCCTTGATTCAAGTACGGCTCCCAGAATACTGTCTACAAAACATCCAAAAGTACCCGATATAACTGCTATTTTGAGTGCAGTGAAAGGATCCGCAGATATTCCTAAAAGATACGCAATAATACCTATAACTCCAGCACCTACAATTCCTGCCGCTGTCCCTAATGGAGAAATTCCACCATCAGTTCCAGGTGGAACTTTTTTAAAAGTAGTTATAAGTCTAGGATTTTTATCTACAACTCCTATTTCGCTTGCAAGCGTATCAGCAGTTGCAACTGCAATAGACCCTATAAAACCAGCATAATTCCCAAATGCAGCCATAACAAAAGGAACTATCCCATTAGAAATTACATTCTTTACGCTTCTTGTTCCTTCATAAATACCCATTCCCTTCTTGTATTCATGTTTATATTTTGTAAATATCAGGCCAAGAATCAGGAAAGCAAAAATTAAAAGAAGCCAGTTAACTCCAGCAGTAAAAATAATAATTATACCCATGATAATCATGAAAATGGATCCTAAAAGATCGAGAGCCCCTTTAATATATATTAAAAGCCCTACGATTACAAGTAAGATCACATATTCTAAATATATCATTTATCTCCCAGATATTGTCAGTAACTAATTGATTATGATGGTTCTTCAGCTACTTGAGTTTTAATTATTTCAACTCGTTTTAAAGGATATATTTTCTTTGTTTCGTGGTATATACTGGATGCCATTTTTCCAGTTATTACCCCTTCAATAAATTCTGGGAAAGTTTTTCCATCCACTGCTTGTTGAATAAGTTTACCCATGGTTTCCCTTATAAACTTCTGCTGGGATGCTTTTGCCCTTTTCACAGTTATTGCAATGATATGCACATTAACTTTGTAACCGTCTTTTGTAGTTACTTCTGAAAGGCTATCTATTCTACTTGTTCCCCTTCTTATCATGCTTCTAACATAATCTGTTGTTACATGATGTCCAACAAACTTGGTGTTTGCTGTGTCTCCAGCCACGTCGTTAATCTGGAAGTAAAGTTTAACGTATTGCTTGCTGAAATCACCAGTTAATTCTCTCATTGATGATTCAACTCTTCTTTTTAAGAGTATATCAGGATCTCGTGCAGGGGTGGTTCCTATTTCTGCCTCTCCAAAATCTTTAGGAGTCATAATTTTAAACCATTGTTTTTCTTTCCACGTATCACGCACTCTTCGCCTTCTCGCTTTAGCCATATTATCACCTTTATAAATTTATTTAGAAAATACCGTCCCTAATAGACTTACAGAATAATTCCTTTGATTTATTAATAGATTATAAAAAAGGATTTCAATAAACTATTGGTAATAGATTAAATTAAAAATTCACTTAATATACAATCTCATTCATGGTTTATAAATATATGGAAAATAGGTAACGATTAAAACAGAGTTTTCATAATAATTTTCCATTATTTTTAATTTTAAATTTATTTTTAAAAATCCGCCCAGGTTATACATTACTATTTAGCAGGGCTGCTATTTATACTTTAAAATTTTGCTAGGTACATAGCAAAATTTTAAGGTTCGAAAATACGTAGTATTTTCTCAACTTTAAAAATCTATGATTTTTTAATGTTCGGAAATACTACGTATTTCCTCAACTTTAAAAATTTACTACGTAAATAAAAAATTTTTGAGGTATAAAAAATATTTTAAAATAAGGGTTTTTTCATGAAGTCATAATGCTTAACAAACCTCTCAAGAACATCTTCTATGCTCCCTTCATCTTCTACAAGTTGAATACCTGCATTTTTAAGGCCAAATTTACCTTTCAAACCAGCTTGAACACATATAACAACTTCACAATCACTTATGGCATCTAATGATTTTTGCCACTGGTGTTTTTCACCCTTTGTTTTAGGAGATTCTCTTTTTTCTATGAAATTCATGTTTTTTTCATGGAATTCATAAATCATGAACCCCTGAGCTTTACCAAAATGATCCACATCTTTACCATTGGATGTTGCTACGGCTATTTTCATAATAATCACTTTTAATATATTTTGAAGTACCACTTTAAATTATTTATCAGATAAGTCTACAAAATAATCTCTTACAGCTTTTCTTCCACTCTCGATTAATTCATCCATTTTCACAGGGGACATGTTAAAATCCAACGCACCCACACCAACAGAGTCAATAAAAACAGTCCTGTCAATATTTTCCTGCTTGCTAAAAATAGTGTCATAATGAATGTTTCTCATCATGCTGATCATGGCAGGAATATACTCCCATGCCCATTTAATTTTAGTAAAGGGATGATTCATTACCCCCTCTTTTGTAGCAATAATAAAACCTAACGGATTAGAAACACTGTCTAAAGGATAATTATCAGTTGTTCCACCGTCTACAGCACAGGTGCCATCTTTATATAAATCAACTGGTTTAAAAACTATAGGAATACTCATACTGGCATGAACAGCATCTAATACTGGTAGATCCGGAGAATTATTGTAATTATGAATCATGGTCTGTTTCCTGGAGATATCACAGCAAACTATATTTAATTCTATGCCCGTTTCTGCATATAAATCATTGAAAGTGATATTTTCAGAGAAATCTTTACCAGTTATTAGATCTGATAAAAAATTTCGGGCCACCAGCCCATCACAAAATGCACCTGTACTCAGTAAACGCGCGACAAGACGTGCAAATTCTAAATTATGTGATTCATGGTTTTCTAATACTTCATTCATGTTTATACCTTTGCCACAATCAAGAAATTTTGAAAAGTCTGTTTCTTTGATGATCTCAATTATTTCATCTGTTTCATATCGCAGCGCAAATACCAAAGCAATTATGGCGCCTGCAGATGCTCCTGCAACTTTTTTAGCCTGATTCAACACCCCAAATTTTTCAAGTTCGCTAAAAACACCAGCATAAGCCATGCCTATAGCACCGCCGCCGCTAAAAACAAGAGAATCAATTTCATGAATATTTTTCTTATCTTTATATTCTAAATTCATAAATATAAACCCCTCTGCAGTTAAGATATAATTCTAGCTCCATATATGTTTACTATTAAACATAAACTCATGATATATATCATTTAAACTATTAAAACAGATCATAACAGTTAAAAAAATTAAATAGATGTAATAATCTAACTGCTTATTTTTTTAATTAAATTAGCTACATTAGATCCAAATCGACGAATAGTCTGCATTCCCTCATCATCATCCTGCACATCTCCCGGAGAATGACCAAAGACCATATTCCAGTATGTTGAGCCCGGAACAATCATATCATTGATAAAGAAAAACATCAACATTTCCTGGATTGTTGCTGTATGTCCTCCCCTCCTTGCAACAGCTATTGGACCCCCTACTTTCCATGATAAAAAATTGTCAGTAGCCCTTGAAACCATTCCAATCCTCTGGAGTGCAGACATTACATCCCCACGTGCAGTTCCGAAATAAACTGGTGCTCCTACAATAAAGCCTTCTGATTCTCTAATTTTCGTTATAATATCATTTAGTCCATCATCAATTGCACATTCGTTTAATTCTCCGCATCTTCCACATGCAATGCATGATTTGATACTTTTTCCTACAAATGAGATTATTTCAACGTCCAAACCTTCATCTTCTATAGCACCTGCACATTCTTCAAGTACCTGATATGTATTTCCACTTGGTCTCGGACTAGCACATAATAAAAGAACTTTTTTCATGAGATTATTCCTCCTAATACATCTATTCAATGTTTCGTAGATATAATTTGGTCAAGGGAGATAATAAAGTTAAAGGTAACCTATTAGTAACCAATTCATTCTTTACATGGTGTTAACCACTGCCAAAATCAATTCCATTAATTCAAGACAATTATGATTATTTAATTTTTGATTTTTAATCTAAAAATTTTTATCTCCCCAAATTTTATATGCAACGCTTAATAATATCGTAACACGATATATTTTAATGCATGAATATCCCATTAAAATTTTCACTGAACAGATTAAGCTCATTAAATAGCCCATTATGGATTAAAATACAATTATATCAGAGAGGTAATAAAATAAATGTTAAATACAACCAATCAAAGCGAAGCCGCTACAGAGTCCTTTAAAAACCGTTCCAAGATATTACTAATAGTTTTAACAGCGTCCTTTATGGCAGTTTTAGACTTCAATGTGGTGAGTATTGCCCTACCTACGATAACCACAATTTTTAATGTTCCTGTGGGGCTTTCTCAGTGGATACTTACAAGTTATCAGGTTACAATGACTGTAACTGCGCTTATCTTTAGTAAATTGGCGGATTATATTGGAAAATCCCGGCTGTTCATACTTGGATTTTTAATATTTACAGTAAGTTCCCTTGCATGCGGGCTTTCAACGTTCCTTGCAGAGCTGGTACTGTTCAGAATACTGCAGGCAATTGGAGCATCCATGGTCTTAAGCATAAACCTCGCCATATTAATGCAGATTTTCCCAGAAAATGAGAAAGGGAAGGTTATGGGCTACTTCACAGCTATAATAGGCTTAGGAATGCTAATAGGACCTACAGTTGGAGGTTTTATAGTTGATATACTTGGATGGTCATATATCTTTTTTATAAACATACCTATAGGTATAGCCCTGATTATACCCGCCGTTAAATATTTAAAAATAGAAGAACATTTGACTAAAGAAAATGAAAAGGATTATCTTGGCGCTTTATTATTTATAATTGTTGTAGGGACATTTTTCATGATTTTAAATGACCTTGCAAGCAAACCCGTCAATTTCTCCATGCTTATTCCGTACTTTGCAGTGTGTACAGTTGCACTGGCAGCATTTATTAGGAGAGAACTAACAACAAAAAAGCCCATGTTGGAAATTGCGCTATTTAAAATACAAAGATTCACACTGTCAGCTGTTAGTCTAGTCCTTTATTTTACAGCTACTTTCATTCTAGTGCTTATACAGCCATTTTATTTTGAAGGTGTGATGGGATTCAGCCCGTCAACAGTTGGAATACTTGCTGCCATAATGCCCCTTGCCATGATGATTAGTTCTCCAATTAGCGGGAGAATCTATGACAATTTGAAACTCAATAGTAATTCAGGGATTGTTAAAAACTACCCCATGATAGGAATCGCCGTAATGGGCATTGCATATCTAATATGCGGCTATGCATTCTGGAGCGTAAACTTAATATTAATAATTATCATGTTTCTTATCGCCGGCGTATGCCGTTCCGTATTCCAGGGCCCAAATAACATAGATATTATGAACTCTCTTCCCCCTGAAAAGGCCAATATAGCATCAGGTATGATAAATACGACTACGAATTTTGGTCTGGCTTTTGGTACTGCAATGGGTGCAGTTTTACTGTCTTCATTTGTAGCATTTACCGGATACTCAGGCAATGTATTGTATGTCGGAGCAAGCACCCTGGCTGGAGTTTGTGGAGCTATATTATACATCAGCGGAATATTATGCCTTGCAGGAGGTTTACTCTCTTACAGGAGATAATTACTAATTATGAAGTTTAAAGAATTTCCGGCGAGTTAGACAAAAATTTATATCTTATGCCGATATATTCATGTAATTAAAACTTATAAGAATGCAGTTTAGGCCGTGATACACTTGAAAAAAGGAAATATAACAGAAATATTGAGATATTGGGAACATATAAATAAATTAATACGATTGAAACACCGTGAAACGGCTCAAAAATATGGATTAACATTTGAACAGTTTCATTTGATGATAGAACTGGATCATCATGCTGAATTCAAGCTTTCTAACTATGAGTTACCACCAACAGTTGGCGAAATTGCAGCAGATGTTGGAAATGCCCCCCATACATTATCTGAAAGGATAAAAAGACTTGAAAAAAAAGGTCTTGTTAAAAAAATAAGAGATGAAAAAGATTTGCGGATAAATCGAGTCATGCTCACTGATAAAGGCCAGAGCTTAATTGACAGCATAAAAAACGAAGCAGGTAATATTTTCATTTACAATGCACTTNNTATCTTCATTTACAATGCACTCGAGAAAATGGAAGAAAACTCATTAGATAATCTGTTAAATAATTTAAAGCAGTTAAATGAAAATTTATCTTAAATTAAAGATTAATAGAACCATAATACAAAAATGACATTTAAAATGAGGATAAATTATGAATACAGAGAAATCTTGTAAACAGACTAATAATATTGATAATCGAATACCTGCCCTGCTGGTAGCCACATTAGCTTCGTTTTTTACACCTTTTATGGCGTCTGCAATTAATATAGCCCTTCCATCAATCGGCTCCGAATTTGCAGCAGATGCTATCTTATTAAGCTGGATTCCAACAGCATATCTATTAGCATCTGCTGTTTTTGCGGTGCCTTTCGGAAGAATAGCGGATATACATGGAATGAAAAAGATTTTCATCTATGGTATAACCATTTTCACGGCAGCGACCTTTCTGTGCGGCGCAGCCCCGTCAGTAACTTTACTTATCGTATTTCGAATTTTACAGGGAATCGGTTCTGCAATGATATTTGTTACAGGTCTAGCAATTATAACATCCGTATATCATCCCAATGAAAGAGGAAAAGCTATAGGTATAAATATTGCAAGTGTTTACATTGGTCTTTCTATGGGTCCTGTTTTGGGAGGAATACTGACACAGTATCTTGGATGGAGAAGTATTTTCTATGCGATTATACCACTCGGATTACTGGTAATCGCCCTTACAGTATTGAAGGTAAAAGGAGAATGGGCTGAATGCGGAGGAGAGAAATTCGATATTAAAGGGTCAATCATTTACGGCATTGCCCTTATAATGTTGATGTACGGATTTTCAATACTTCCGGAAGAATTAGGAATAATTCTGCTAATTTTAGGCATTGTAGGAATTTTAGCCTTTGCGCTGTTCGAACTAAGGGTTAAAAATCCCGTTTTTGAAGTAAGGCTCTTTAAAAATATAACCTTTGGATTTTCCAGTTTAGCAGCTCTGATAAACTACAGCTCTACCTTTGCAGTTGTTTTCCTGTTAAGCCTATATTTACAGTACATAAAAGGCCTCGATCCACAGTTTGCAGGGATAGTTCTTGTGGCTCAGCCGGCAGTCATGGCAGTTACAGCACCAGTTGCAGGAAGATTATCCGATAGATTTTCACCAGGGTTAATAGCTTCAATAGGAATGGCAATTACAGCAATCAGCCTCTTTGGTTTCATATTCCTTAATAATAACACAAGCCTCGAATTTATCATAATGATCTTATTGGTTCTTGGGTTTGGACTTGGATTATTTTCATCCCCCAATACCAATGCAATTATGGGATCTGTTAANNCAGCCACAGTAGGTACAATGCGTCTAATTGGACAGATGCTCAGCATGGGTGTAGCCATGGTAATATTTTCAATATTCATTGGAAATGTTCAGATAGTACCTGGTAATTACCCCGCACTCCTAACAAGCATACAAATTGTGTTTACAATCTTCACAATCCTCTGTGTTGTAGGCATATTCGCTTCACTGGCCAGGAAATAACCTTTGGCCAGTGCATTAAATTTATAAGTTGTTTTTCAATTCTCATTTTTTATATTTCTATTTTAATTTGAGTATAATCTCACAAAGCGTTTTTATTGTATTAATACTCTTACTTTAGGCAAATAATGATATTTTAATGACATATACTAATTTTAGCCATTAAAACGCCGAATTTATTAAGCCGCTAGTCAACAACCATTGACATTTAGTAAAGTTTATATAACATTATGTAAAGTACTATTTACATGAGGGGATTTAATGTGGGACATTTTTAAAATAAATAAAAAAAGATCATTTGTAATTTATATAGTTCTGGATACCCTATTTGTCGGAATGGGAATGGGTGTACCATTTTTCTGCATATTATTTGGATTTCCAGTGGGATGGTACCTTGCAAAAAAATTAGAACTTCAAAAATTGCAGATCAATGATATTTTAAGCAAAATTTTAAAATATGCAGCTCTTACATCTCTAATTACGCTAGCATGGATGCTAATCATATGGGTGCCAATGATTACCATGCTGCAGAATCCCTCTGTAAATTTTGCAGATTTTGGAGTTCCATTAATTCTTTATGACCCCAAATTAAGCTTCATTGGATGGATAATCCTTATGATATTCATATCTCCATTTTTACAGTTGCTTATGACAGTTTTTGCTTCACATGCGGCTTTATGGAGATTATCTAAAAAAACAATGAGTAAAAATAATTAAAGGTGAAATCATGAATTCAAAGTCAGGAATAATCATGAAAATACTTTCAATTTTCGAATCGGGTTTATTTATAAAAATATTATCAGTTTTTATAACCGGACTGTGGATTGCAGGCCTGGTGCTGGCAAATATTTACATCATTATACTGGCAGTTGTATTTTTAATTGCACTCAGTACCGTTTTATATATCCATAGAGATAATTTGAAAGAAATATTCCAAAAGGACAGTAACGCTATTGTTGAAGATGAAAGAACCAAATTGATTAATGAAAAGGCCGCCACCATGACTTTAGGAGTCCTTATGGCAGTTATAATCTATGCAGGGATAATCCTAGTTGCATTAAGGAATAGTTATCCTCAGTTTTTACAGGCAGGTTACACCCTATTTATAGTGGCTTTATTCTGCTTTATACTGTATTTTGTTTCTAGAGCATATTACACCCACAAATATTAAAATAACTATATAAAGGTGATATAATGGAAAATTACAAGACTGTAAGAGTAATAATTACCATGTTTGTCGCCATGGTTGCAGGAATATCTGCTACAATTGGCGAATTCATTCCAGCTATCCTGGCAATTGTAATTGGAGGGATGGTATCTTACATATATAAAAGAACCACTGATGAAACTTTGGAAGATGAAAGAATAGTTAAAATAAGTGAAAAAGCCTCACGAATGGCAATGGTGCTTTTTTCAGTTTCAATAGCCATTATTGGATTATTTTTCATCACTATGAGAAACCAGTACCCTGACTTCATCCAGGCAGGTTATACCCTTGCATATTCTGGTGTTGCACTTTTAGCTTTATATTATGTCTTTTATGAATATTACAATAAAAAATACGGTTACTGATTTCTATGAAGAATAAACTAAAAGTATTCAGGGCCATGCAAAATCTAACTCAAGAGGAACTGGCAAAAGAATTAGGAGTTACCCGGCAAACTATAATTGCCATAGAAAAAGATAAATATGATCCTTCCTTAATTTTGGCATTTAAAATGGCTAATTTCTTTAAATCATCAATTGAAGATATTTTTATTTATAACGAAGAGTAATCAACAGTTAAAAACAGCGGTCAAACTACAGAAGTGATGGTATGGTTAATATAAATGTCCAATGGAAACATTATTTTAAAACTAAATTATATATTGTTTCATTTATTTTTGCCCTGGTTGGATGTTTCATATTATCTATTTATTTGGCCAGTTTTTTTGAAAAAGAACTCTTCGCTTTAGAAGGGACTGTACAATCTCCCACATTTACATGGGGAATTCAAATTTTTATAATTACACGGGTTATTCTATTGATTAAAGGAAAGGAAAGAATTCAAAAATTCTTCGTAGTAAAAGTGTTAGATGGGCAGCGTACACCCCCTATTTATAGGTGCCTTAGGTTGGTTAGCATGGT
>DADN01000058.1 GCA_002509665.1 Methanobacterium sp. UBA8 | reverse complement strand
AATATGAAATAAAGAATTTAGATGAATTCACAGACACTGTAAGTTATATTTTAATAATAAAACATAATAATAATAGTTAAAAAATAGTGTTAATTATTACATATTTTCTCATGAGGATATAAATGATAGATACTAACAATAATTCGATGGATATTCAATCCAATGTTAATTTTCAGATTTTTGATAATTTACAGGATGGAGTCATCGTTTATGAATTAATACGTGATGCACTTAATGAAGTTGTGAATTTGCGCATCAAATACATAAATGATGCATCAGTAATCAATGAATTTATATCTTATGAGAATGCGATCGGGAAAACAATAACAGAAATATATAACAATGACAAATTAGTTTTACATCTTAAAACGGCCAGTAGTATTGCTAAATCTGGTAAAAATGGAAAATTTAAAACTTATTTTAAATCATTAGATAGATATTATTCGGTTTCTGCATATTTATCGGATTCTAACACGCTTGTTACAATCAGTACTGATATAACGGAAAAAGAAAAAATGGAAGAGAAATTACAGAAACAGGCTGATTTGCTTGATCTTACTCGTGATGCAATTATAGTCCGTGATATAGGAGATAGGATTATTTTTTGGAATAAAGGTGCAGAAGAAAGGTATGGGTGGATGCGGAAAGAGGCATATGGTAAAGTATCTCATAAGTTGCTTAAAACTGATTTTTCAGAGTCTTTAACGGAAATATTCAGCGAACTTTTTCAAAATGGGCATTGGGAAGGTGAGGTAACTCATACTCGACGTGATGGTAAAAAAATAGTTGTTTTAAGCAGGTGGGAATTACAGAAAAATGAAAATAGTGAGCCAACAGGCTATATGGAAATTAATACGGATATTACTAAACGTAAAAAAATGGAAAAAGCCATCAAAGAATTTGGTGAATCGCAATCAAATATTGCAAATGAACTGGAAAAAGCACGTAATAATCTGGAAAAACAGGTGAAAGAGAGGACATCAGAACTTGAAGAAGCTTATAATGCCATTAAACATAAAGCATTTGTAGCATCGCAAAATGCGAAAGCACTAAAAGAAAGTGAAGAGAAATTTCGTGAAACAATTAAACAATTATCTGATGGAATAATTATAACAGATGAGCATGGAACTATTATCGAATGTAACAATGCATTTAATCAGATAACAGGACTTAGAAAGGAAAATATAGTGGGCAAATTTATTTGGGATGTACAATATATACTTATTCCCGAAGATAAACGAACTTATGAATCGTATAGGGAGATTAAATCCAGAATAAATCAGTTATTAAACAGTAAAAACATATCGCAGGTAAATCAACCTGAGGATAATAGAATTCAGAGATATGATGGCGAACATAGATTTCTACAGACTATAACTTTTCCCATCAAAACTGAAAAAGGAGTAATAATTGGTAGCTTTAATCGGGATATCACTGAACGTAAGGAATCTGAAAAAGCATTAAATGATAGTGAAAAGCAGTTGCGTATGATCACTGATAATATGATAGATATGGTGAGTCAAACTGACATGCATGGAGTTATTCAGTACGTCAGCCCATCGGGTAAGATATTACTCGGTTATGAGCCAGAAGAAATCATTGGAACCTCAATATTTGACTATGTCCATCCTGATAGTTTAGATAAAATTCAAAGTACCATTGAAATTGCTTTTATTGAAATGAAACCTGGACGGATGGAAGTTCAGTTTAGACATGCTGATGGACATTATATCTGGCTAGAAATAGCAGGTACTATATTTTTTGATGAAAAACAGTGGGTTCGGGGGGCTGTTTTTGGCTCACGTGATATCAGTGAAAGAAAAAATGTAGAAGAACAGATTAAACGGCAGTATGCTGTATTGGATGGAATTAATAAAATATTTAGAGAATCTTTAACCAGTGAAACTGAAGAAAAAGTTGCAAATGTGGGAATTGGTGTGGCAGAACAGCTATTAAATAGTGAAATGGGTTTTATAGCTGAAATTGATAATGATGGACAGTTAGGTAATGTAATTGTAAGCTCTTCTGCAGGAAAATTATATGAAATTCCCCAATCTAAAATTCACAAATCCATTACAAGTATGAAAATCAACAATTATTTAAAAAAGGTCATAAAAGAAGAAGAACCTCTAATTGTAAATGATTTTAATTATAATAAAAAAGAACTACCTGAAGGACATCCTCCAGTAAGTTCTTTTCTATGTGTTCCACTTAAACAAGGCGATAAAGTAATTGGAATAATAGTTTTAGCTAATAATAAAAGAAATTATGCGGGGGAAGATGTTGAAATTATAAAATCTTTATCAGTTGCAATTGTGGAAGCTTTAATGGGCTTTAGATCAAAAAATAAATTAAAAAAGTACAAAAACAGGCTTGAAGAGACAATTGGTGATTTAAAACGATCTAATGAAGAGTTACAAAGATTTGCTTATGTAGCATCCCATGATTTACAGGAGCCTCTTAGGACCATTGCAAGTTTCACTCAACTTTTAGAACGACGTTACAAAGGCAAGTTTGACTCTGAAGCAGATGAATTTATGGATTATATAGTTGAAGCTGCACTTAGGATGAAAGAACAGATTAAGGGCTTACTTGAGTATTCACGCATTTCTACAAATGTAAATGAATTTAGACACGTAAATAGTGAACTTATATTGAATCAAGCTATTGATAATCTTCAATTCGCAATTAAGGAGAATAATGCAGAAGTTACTTATGATTCACTGCCTGTTGTAATGTGTGATGCCGGACAGCTTCAAAGAACATTTCAGAACATTATAAGCAATGCCATTAAATTTAAAAAAGAAAATATATCTCCAAAAATCCATATTTCAGCAAAAATAGATGATAAAAATCGTGAATATGTTTTTTATGTTGCAGATAATGGTATTGGGATAGAAGAACAGTACATGGAACGTATTTTTATAATATTCCAGAGGCTGCATACAATGGATGAATATCATGGAACTGGAATTGG
>DADN01000173.1:242-3892 GCA_002509665.1 Methanobacterium sp. UBA8 | reverse complement strand
ATATCCATCACTACCATAAGAGGTAGAACTGCCAATTTTCCTTCTTTTTATCATCATTTTCAATTTTATTCCGTTTTTAAAAAATCACTCTTCAAATGAGTGTCCATTTATAACTAAAAAAACTTATTTTCATGACATTTTTGATTATATCCCTGATTAAAACAAAATAAAAGCTGGTAACAAACATATGGTTAAATTACGTGCGTGGAAGTATTAAATGTATAACAATTCAAAGACTCCAACCGGGACCTTTAACCTGGATTATGAGCAAATATATGAGTTGATAGCTCGTCAGATCACTGAAAAACTTAAAGTCAATGCTGGAACCGCCATTGAAGTGGGTTCTGGATCTGGATCACTATCCCTAGCCATGGCCAGAATAACTAGTTTTAAAATTTATTCCATGGATATATCTCCTGAAATGTGCCAGATTGCTTCAAAATCCATTGAAAAAGAAGGCCTCATGGATAAGATAATACCAAAACTGGGAGATGTTCATCAGATGCCTTTTCCAGACGAATTTGCAGATGTTATCTTCAGCATAGGATCCATCATATTCTGGAATGATTTAACTATAGCATTTAAGGAGATATATCGAGTTTTAAAGCCAGGGGGAGTGGGATATGTGGGTAGAGGGTTTGGAAGTCCCGCAGCAAAACAACAATTCACGCACCATGAACCGGTAAAGCATCTAGAACTTAAACATCACCAACAAAAAAATCATCAAGAAATTAATCACCAGTATATTATCCACGATAATCCAAAAATCCATGCTGATACTCTGGAAAAAGCAGTCTTAAATGCTGGAATCCATAATTATCTTTTAATTAATGATGAATCAGGGCTGTGGGTTTTATTTAAAAAATTGAACAAATGTATTTCATAGATGGGGGTGTACTTACCTAGATCAGTATAAGAAAAGTACATCATGAATAATAAACAGAAGTTGTGCAGGATTATTATAAGAAAGGTGCTTCAGGATTAATAAAAAAGGTACTTCAAGATTATTTAACAGGCCAGTCATAGAATTGTGATAAACTAAAATTATCAATATTACACCTAAAATTGGAGAGTGTTTAAAAATGGATGAAGTTATAGCAAAAATAGATGATCAGGAAATGTTATCCCGGATAGAAAAAGTCGTTCCATTCCACGGTTATTTGAGTACTGGAGCATTTATCGGGCTTCAAATGTTGCAAATTGCCAGCAGAGAACTGGATATAAAAGAAAATGAAAGGATATTCGTGACCTGCGAAACCCTTAACTGCCTGCCTGATCCATTCCAGATCCTCCGCGGATGCACCGTGGGAAATAAAGGCCTGAAGATTTTAGATTATGATAAAATGGCAGTGACCATAAATAAAGGTGCAGAACCGGGCCAACAGATCAAAGGAATTAGAATATACCTTGATGCAACAAAAACCATCAAATATCCAGTATTCCATGCATGGTACATGAATGAAAGGAAAGTGCCCCATGAAGAAGCAATTTCAGAGCTTATAAAAGCCGGTGCTGATGTTTACACTTGGGAATTTGTGGATGTGCCAGTTCCAATCAAAGCTAAAAAAGATGTACGATTGTGTGCTGTTTGCGGGGAGTCATTCATCAGTAAAGATGGATCTGATACCTGTAAAGGTTGTTCACACTAAAACAGAACCATTAATTGTGTTCTGCTAATCTGAAACACTTAAAAAACATCATGAATTATATTTGAATTATATTTTAAAATATAATTCGAGTTTTAATCCAATATTTAACGGATTTAATAGTTCACGGATAAGAATAGAGAAGTAATATCTAAGGAACTAATATTTAATGCAGGGGTTAAGTATGGACAAACAAATAACCATGAAACTACCCGAGGAAATGTACCGGGATCTAAGGGAAATTGCCAGCAAAAAAGGCGATATACCCATGGGAAAGTTGATAAGAAGGGCTTTAGATGATTACATTCGAAAAAATAAAATGAAAGGAGTTTTATAAATTCCATAATTGATAAACTTAAGTCATTAAATTTCCTGAATTGATTTACATCCCACCATTAATCAAAAAATTAAATATTATCCCTAAGCTACTTTCAGTTTAAGCTTGAAAAATTTATTTTTTATGTTATTTTCCACCCCATTGTTGTTTTTTCTCATGTAAATCAGTTAATGTGTTAATTGGTTTGTTAAATTGGTTAAATAAAAGTTAAATTAATTATCATTAGGAAATACTGATTTTTTATGGCATTAAAAACCATAAACGGAATTTTATGTGTTTAAAACTGTATTTAAAACTTAATTGAATCTTATTTTAAATGAGCACAAACTTTATATATGTACTGGAACAATGTACATATCGGAAGGAGGTTTCCTTCTTCCGGTAAATAATTTTGCAAACACTAGTGATCAACGAGCTAAAAATGAGATATATTAAAAAAATCCTCATTAATGGAAGTAACTGCTCTGAAAGGTAACTGCTCGTAAAGGAAATCACTTCTAAATACTTAAATCACTTCAAATATTAAAATAATGGAGGGACGTGATGATCTGCATTCAATTAGATTACAAAATTTGCGAAGGCTCAACGTGTGGAAAATGTGCCTATGTATGCCCAAATAACGTGTTCAAAATTGAAAACAAATCCATTGATATCACTTCTCCCAGCTACTGTAAGCTGTGCAAAGAATGTATGGAAGTCTGCCCCCACGCCGCCATTAACATCAAAACTAAAAAAAGCGCAATATGTGGGTATTAAAATGAATATTTGGATATTAAAATGGATAGAGTAGACATTAAATGATTCAAAAAGCAAGGAAAAATAATTACACTGAAAAAATGATTTACAGAAATAAAAAAATGATCATGGAGGATTAAAATGAAGATCGCAGTTGCCTCTAGCGATGGCAAAACTGTAGACCAGCACTTTGGACAGGCATGCCACTTCCTTATCTTCCAAATAGGGAAAGAAGGATTAGAATTCATTGAAATGAGAGAAAAAAGCAAAAAACCAGTTTATGATCATGAATACAGATGGAAAAGAGGATTAGACATTCTGAAAGATTGTAAAGTAATTTTTTGCAGGAGAATAGGCGAAGAACCCCGTAAAGAACTTAAAGAGTTAGGAATTGAAGTGGTTGAATCAAAAAAAGAAACCATACCCCTGGCTGTGACCCAGTACCTGACATCAATGATCAATGGAATAGGATTAAACGTGAAAACAGAACATTAGTAAAACCTGCAAATTCAAAATAGAATCCAAATAATTTTTTATCATGCAAAAAACATTTAAAAATAACTTTAAAAGTATATTCATCCTTAAAATTTAAAAATAAAATATAAATTTCATTATATTAACAATTGATTCTTTAATATGTATTTTCAATGAGATCATGGTAAACTTTATATATGATGTTGTTCAATTGATTTTTGTCGGAAGTATGTTTCCTTCTTCCGGTCATTGATATTTTAGAAAATTGGTCACTGGCAATAGGCCACTGACATTTAAAAAAAACAACCAAGAGAGGTCAAAATGGTAAGAAAAATAGCAATTTATGGAAAAGGTGGAATTGGAAAGTCTACAACTACTCAAAATACAGCATCAGCCATGGCACACTTTCACGATAAGAAAGTGATGATACACGGCTGTGACCCCAAAGCAGACAGTAC
>DADN01000173.1:0-188 GCA_002509665.1 Methanobacterium sp. UBA8 | reverse complement strand
GAAGGAATTAAATGTGTTGAATCAGGAGGACCAGAACCAGGTGTAGGATGCGCAGGTAGAGGAGTTATCACTGCCATAACCATCATGGAACAGAAAAAAGTTTACGAAGACGATCTTGACTTTGTTTTCTTCGATGTTCTTGGTGACGTTGTGTGCGGAGGATTCGCAATGCCCATCAGGGATGGGAA
>DADN01000315.1 GCA_002509665.1 Methanobacterium sp. UBA8 | reverse complement strand
GACGTCAAAGTGCAACTAAGTACACTGAACTGCATCCAGGACTTGCAACTACACATAATATACAAAATCAAATTATTAGTGAAATTAACAGCCACAATGTTACGTATATAATTATATGGAAAAATAATACTACTCAATACAGTGAACCTAATTTAAGCGGAAAAAGGAGTAATGCAACAGAATTAGATAATTTTATCAAAAATAACTATAAAATCATTAAGAATTTTGGTCCATATGAAATACTTAAAAGAGTGTAATATCTGGATTAAATTTAAAAATTAATTATTGGAACTTAATATTTAATCATCGTCCCAATTCCTTTTTTAGTAAATATCTCAAGCAGAACAGAATGCTTCACTCTACCATCGATTATATGGGCAGATGAAACACCGTCTTCAATAGCTTTGATACATGTCATTGTTTTAGGCAACATCCCCTCAGTTATAGTTCCATCTTTGATTAACTCTCCTATCTCGTCGGTTTTAATTTTTCGGATTAGTGACTCTGGGTCCTTTGGATCTGCAAGTATTCCCGGAACATCGGTTAATATAATCAATTTTTCTGCATCCATTTCAGAAGCAATGTCTCCTGCGACGGTATCTGCATTTAAATTAAGTGTTTCCCCATTTTCAGCAACGCCAATAGGTGAAATTATCGGGATATAATCATTTTTAGTGAGCACATTTACTATCTCAGGGTTTATAGACTTGATTTCACCTACAAGTCCTAGATCTACCATTTGTTTTTCACCGGTTGCACTATTTATTACTTCATGAGGNNAAGCGCTATTTATTACTTCATGAGGGGCTTTTCTGACAGCTTCTATAAGCTTGCTGTCTTTTCCAGAGATCCCCACCCCATTTCCACCGTGCCAGCCTATTCTTGACACAATTTCGGTGTTTATTTTACCTACAAGAACCATTTTAACTATGTCCATGGTCTCCCTGTCGGTTATTCGAAGCCCTTCAATAAATTTTGGCTCTTTTCCAATTTTATCCATGGATCTTGAGATTTCAGGCCCTCCACCATGCACAACAATTGGATTCATACCCACGTACTTCAAGAGCACTGTATCCCTTGCAGTGGAGTCCATAGCTTTTTCATCGACCATAGCATGTCCACCGTATTTTATAAGAATCTTCTTTTTATGAAATTTCTTTATGTAAGGCAATGCCTCTATTAAAATGTTAACTGTTTCCATTTTATCACAATTTCAGTTATATGACAATTTATTTTCTTAACTTTGAATATCTTTAAATTAATTATAAGATGAAATTTAATATTTAATAACACATTCCTACCATTTAAAATATTTTATAAGATCAAATTAGTGCAGAATATAATTTGGTATACATGGCTATTCNNTAATTACAGGTTGATAGTCCTATACTTTAAATTAATTTTCATATAATCAATGCCAACCCTAAAATCTTAAATCTTTGATTTCACTTTTGATTAAAGCATTCCATTCATGTACTATACTTTGAATTAATTTTCACATAATCACATGACAACCTTTATAGAAAAAAGCCCTCAAAATCAAAGATTTTAGGGCGCCGAAAATCTTAGATTTTCGAGCGGTTGATCAAAAACATTACATTCATGTACTATACTCTGAATTAATTTTCACATAATCGTATGATAAATCACACCCATATGCAGTAGCAGAATGTTCTCCTAGGTTAAGATCAATGATTATTTCAATTTCATCGTTCTGCATAATTTTTTCTGCAGTTTTAAGTTCATCAGTCCCATCAAAAGCCAGAATAGAACCTTTTTCTACGATTTTAACAGTTTCATCGTCTGATTTAAAGGTTATATCTACAAGGTTCTCATCCATTTCAGCCCCGGAATATCCCACAGCAGCGACTACTCTACCCCAGTTGGGGTCAGCACCGAATAAAGCTGTTTTTACAAGTGATGATCCAACGACAGCTTTTGATGCTGCCTTTGCATCTTCCTCAGATGCAGCGCCATCTACATGAACTTCCATGTATTTAGTTTCCCCTTCCGCATCTTTTGCCATCATCTTTGCAAGTTCAATACATACATATTCCAGTGCTTCCTGAAAATTATCATCTATCTTCCCAGAATTTCCATTTGACATTAATATAACAGTGTCATTGGTACTTTCATCACCATCTACAACAACCATGTTGAATGATTTATCCACTGCTTTTATAAGAGCACTATTCAATTCTTTAGATGATGCTTTAACGTCGGTTGTGATGAAACATAGCATTGTACCCATATTAGGCGCTATCATTCCAGAACCCTTAGTTATGCCTCCAATTTTAACAGTGCTTCCATCTTTAAGAGTTGTTTGAACTGCAAATTCCTTTGAAAATGTGTCAGTTGTCATTATAGCTTCTGCAGCTGCAAATGAAGCTTCGGGAGAATTCTCAAGGGTGTTCAGTGATTCATCTATGAGCCCATTTATGATATCTAAAGGCAGTTTCCTTCCAATTATGCCTGTAGATGCAACGGCCACATCATCTAATTCAATATTTAATTTATCTGCAACCCTTTTTGTCATTTTTTTTGCACTTACAATACCTTCTTCGCCTGTGAAACAGTTGGCATTTCCACTGTTTGCAACGATTGCTGATAATTTTCCGTCTTTAATTACATCATTTGTAACAATAACTGGTGCTGCCACCACTTTATTTGAGGTAAAAACTGCAGATGCCGTATTTTCTTTACTAACTATTACAGATACCCCATATTTTCCTTTACGAGAACCTGAAGCTAGAACGCCGTCTACAGCACATATTCCCCCTTTTATTATTTCCATAAAAATTCTCCATTAGCATTATTATAAAATCATGTCTAATCAAATAAAATTAGAAAATAGTGATTTGCTATTCCACTATCTGAAATATTTCTATATTAGCCGCCATTATATGCTATTATCATCATTACCGCTGTTAGTTCCACCGTTATTTACACTACTACCATTGTTTTTAGTAGTACTATTACTCTTACTACCGTGGCCACTACTTCCGCTATTACTATTACCCGAAGTAGATTCCGAATTTTCATCTGTACTGTTTACAGTGGTTTGAGGTTCTGTATTTATGTTGACGTTTTTTGTAGAAGGGACCTGTATATCCTGATTGGTTGAGACATGTGTAGTGTTTTGAGTATTGTTTTGATCCAAACCCATTACTATTCCTGCTCCTGATCCAAATCCAAAAGCGATTAATGATATAATCAGTCCGATAATGGCTTTTGCTTCAGTTTCTGGCTTCATAATACCACTCTAGTTTTCTATTGTAAGTTTTTATTAATAAATATAATGGTTTCAGTAATCTCTGAGTCTAGATCTTCACTATATTAGACTAGGTTGCAATTGCATATAAAAGAGCAAGGAATATTGCTACAACGCCAAATTCCCAGTATCCCATACCCCATCCAATGAATGTAGCTACAAACACAAAGATAAATATCAATACTGCCTTAGATTTTCCGTGCATTAAGAAATCTATGATAGATCTTGAGAATTCCGAAGGAATGTAATATGCATATGTTCCATCTGCAATATCAAATACCATAACAGGGCTGTTATTCCATATTTTGACTTCATCTGCTATTTGGGCTCTTTCTCCAGATTCCCTTCTGCTTTTTCCTATACCCGCCCTTAACATTGCACCATGGTTTAAAGCATGCCATGCTGAATCAATACCTGCCTGCATTGCTGCATGCTTTGTTGGGAAATTAGCGACAAAATCATCCCCTCCTTCCCTATATCCTTCAATTTTTCCGTTGCATTCATTCTCAATGAAATTTTTAATATCATTCATTATTTCAACGAGCTTATCACGCCCATTTTCCGCAATAAACTTTGTAGAGTCTATCATATCAATGAATAGATAATTATCATAAGCTACAGGGGCACCTTTCAATTTTCCAGTTTTACCTGAAAATACAACTGCATATTCTCCCCCTAATTTAGTAAAACCTACTCCAGATGATTCACCAATCTGTTTGTTTAAATTAATTGCCCTTTCAATGGATGCTGCCCCAGTCATTCCTGATGCTGCCCTTACGTGGACATCTTTTTCCAAGCCGCGGCTTATAATTTCAATTCCGACTCTTATTGCATCATTTTTGGAAAGCATTCTTGCTACAATTTCAGTGCTGCTTTCCTCGACAATTGTACCTCTCTCTCTTTCAATAAAGTTTACAAATTCCTTAATAATTGGATCTTTTCCAAAGACCTCTACGTATAGATATCTATCGCTGCCCATAATTATATTACTTAAAAGGGCATATTCATCAACTTTATTTTCAGCAGGCTTTAATTCTATGAATTTTCTACCTTCAGGGATGTTTGACGTCCCTATTTCTTTAACAAGGTTATGGAAAATATTTTGAGTTGTAATGTGCGCACGATCAAGTTCTAATAGCATTGTCTTTGTGTAATTTATCATCTCTACGTATTCTCTTTCCCTGTCGTTGGTTGGGTAATATTTTGTGCCTATGCTTAAGACCTTGGACTTTATAAAAAGTCCAAAAAGCCCTCTCATTAGATAATCCATGACCATTTAACTTTCTCCTCCTTATAGAGCGAAATGAGCTTTTGTTAGATATTACTACCCTTTACTTTCTCCTTTTTCTAAAACAATCTCAAATTGTCCTGGTTTTTCCATTAACATGCTCGGTTTAACTGATACAATAGGAAATTTCCATGTTCCAATCCTTGCAGCCACCGTACTTGCAATGTTTCTGGAGTTTTTCTTTACAAATGAGTAATCATGATCGTTTATGGTTATATTTATATTATATTTAGATTCCTCAACTACTTCATCAGAATAAAGAATATTAAGCTCAAAATTTCCGGGTTTTGTGAAAAGATCATTTCTTACAGCGACAAGTGGTGCATGTTCAAGTTTAAGTCTATCCCCAACAGTTACTGCAATATTTCCTGCATATCTAACGGCATCTTTATAGTCCCTTGGGCTTACAAGAACAAAAATAATGAAATCACTTGTTGATTCTGCATCATCTACCATGTTCATTACTTTGCCAAAAAGAGGAATCTTATGGAATATATCTTCTATCTTAGAATCAAGCGCATTTTCTTTAGTTTTAGTTATTCTATCAATTGCTTCTTTTGCAATTGCAATACCGCTTATTTTTTTGCTTTTTTTAACTTTATAAGCATCTAATCCCTTTCTTTCAAACTCATTAAGAGAATATGTACATATTTTTTGCAGTATATTTTTAACTTTTTTAGGCTTGGAAGATGTTCCAATGGCTATTTCACCATCCTTGATACCATAAGGAATTCTTTTACTTGCAATATCCTTAAATTCGTCGCTATATTCTCTAAATACATCATTTGATAATATTTTTGCATTTTCTTCGTATGCAATCTTTAAAATAAAATGATCTGCTGTTGTACCAGATGGGACCTGCTGAACTTTTTCTTCTTCAAGAAGTTTGTTGAATTCTTCTTTTTTATCTATTTCATGTCTAAGGGGTGCATCTGCTATGGCAAACGGCTCGTAACCTAATCCTTTTAACGCTTCAATTGCATTTAATATATTATCAAGACTTGGCTGTCCATCTTTTCCTTTTCCAAAGTGAGCTACGTTGGATGCATCAATAATAACTTTCAATCAATCACCTTACATCTATTTTCAAATTTTGCAAGACACTTAGATTTTCCATCTGCTTGATTTAAGACTATTTCAACAGTATCTGGTTTGATATCAATTGTATTAAAAGAACAAACATCTTTTCCTCGAAGTTTAAGTGAAGAAACTGTTCCTGCAGTAACAAATGTCGTATTGCCTACGAACCATACATAAGGCACATGTTTATGTCCAGATAATACGATATCTGCCTCTCCATCAATTATAGATTTTAAAATATCCCCTGCATCAGTTAATACGTTCCTTTCACGCCCAGTTTTTGGGACGGGGATTATATGATGGTGAAGAGCTATTATTTTATATAAATTATTTTCTCCAGCACTTTTAAGTTCTGCTTCCATTGAAGCTTGCTGTGCTCTACCTATTTTCCCATAATCTATATCTGGTTCGCTGCTATCTAATCCTATAGCACTAATTTCAGGAGTTTTAACATTTAAAGTACCACACTGCTTTTTTATAAGTTCCTCAAAACATTCATTTCCTATATGCCGTGCATCGTGATTTCCAGGAACCACAAGAAGTGGACTTTCAAAAAGTTCCATATACTCTGCTGCTCTTTCAAATTCTGCATAATAACCGTTGTTGGTTATATCTCCTGTTACAATCACTAAATTTGGATTAAGGTCATTAACTTTATTTATGGCCCGAAGTAAAAGTTCCTCTTTAAAATTGATTGCACCAATATGCATATCTGATAGGTGAGCAATAAATGCCATCTAACTTAACCTCATAATTGCTTCTGCAAGATCTCCATTTGTTTCTTTTAATGCTTTTATGGCATCTTCTTTACTTACACCTGTTTGAGCTGATACAAGTTCTACATCCTCATCAGGAATTTCTAATTCTATTTCTAATTTTTTCTCTTTAGGTTTACCAGTTATCTGGTATGTTTTTTGCCCCATAAAATCCATTATATTTACTTTTGGATTTTTTATCACTACTTCTTTATCTTTAAATTTTATTATGACTTCTGTAGCACCTTTGACATCCTTCATGTCCATGCCCATCTGTTTCATAGCCCTTTGCATCTGTTTAAGTTGTTTTGGGTTCATCCCTGCACCAGGTATCATAATTTACCTCCTTTCCTTGTCTTTACAGCTTGACCAGTTTTTAAATCTTTTATTTCATTAGCGTTTAAAAGTGACTTACCAAAAGCCAGTAAATCATCATTTTCATTTACAATTAATACTTCTTCATTCGCCCTTATATTTATATCAATGTCTATAACGAATTTAGCAAATATACTTTTTCCTTCCCTTGCAAATGGTTCAGCATCACTGTTTACAACCACTCTACTTTTAGGATATTCAAGAAACTCGTGAAGTTTCTTTGCTCCAAACATGCTTAAAACGAATATCCCATCACTTGCACGAAGCGTTGCAATCAGATCTTCACCATCGTAAACATGTCTTATTTTACCAGTTTTTCTACTTTTNNAGCACCGGGACCAAATTGATAATCCGCAATATATTTTATTTTTTCCTTATCATCAAATTGTAATCCGGATTCATTAATATTGAAATTCTCAAGGTCAAAATCAAGATCAAATCTTTTAATAAGACTTTCACTGATTATAACTTCATTGAAATTATTTATATACTCATTTATAATATTTTTAACGAATATTTTAGAATCTTCATCTAATAAACTTGGAGATTCATTTTGAGCTAAAGGATAAACTTCATCAATTTCAAGAGGAATAACTGCAAAAGGTACATCTACAACAGCAGTCTGCAGCGGTTCATTTGTATTCATGCTATTTTCTGCTTTTAAGTTCTTAATTCTGTAGAAATTTCCAAGTTTTTCTAGATCAGGCTTTTCTCTACCGAAATTGGTTAATATATTTTTAATATTCTTTGAATATGGTTTTTTAAATGACGGCAGTAAAAGTACCCTATTTTTTTGAGGAAGTCTTGAAAGACGACCTAAATGTCTAGCTATTTCCGGCCTATTTAATGATTCGGGACCTGTATAAAAAAATGCAGAATTTTTATATTCAGGATCGTACTCTTCTATTAAGCCTGTGTAATTTTTAAGGTTTCGCAGTCCATCTAAAAGATAAGGGTGAGCTCTACATCTCTGTTCAACTAATTCAAGCAGGTTACCATCAACAATAGCCTGTCTTATTTTCCTGATTTCTGCAAAACTGACATGTAGGTTATGCTGTGCAATTAATTTCATCCGCTGTTCTTTCTTCATACTCCTTAAATCATTAGGAGTATATTTAGTGCATACTTCACACGCGCACGGCATTTCAGAAAGATTCTGCAATTTATAAGTTCCAGTAGGCATCATCAGACGATCATCCTGAGCATAGAGAATATAAGCAGCAGAATCAAACAAATCACAGCCCATTGCAACTGCTAAAGCAAAAACCATGGGATGACCAGCACCCATAAGGTGTCTTGGTTTTGAAGGAGGCAAATTTGCCACTGATGCCATTACAATATCCACAACATCTTTGTACTTATAATTTTCAAGTAAAGGAACTACTGCTCCTATAGGATAAACTTCAAAATCCATTTGACCAATTATTTCAGCGCATTTTGCCCTTAAATCAGGAAATGTAGAGCCCTGTACAACAGAATTCAACATTAAATTTTCTCTTGCATCTAACGCTTCTTTAGCCCTTTCAAGGGTAATTTCAAGCTCTTTTTCAGCTCTTTCTCTTTTCACATATGGGGGTGTTGGAATATCAAGAGATGTACCAATATCCGTACCTATTTTTTCCTGAAACTCGATTATTTCTTTGTTAGTTACATCAATATCTCCATACACTGAAAGCTGAAAAGAGCCTGAATCTGTGACAATTGGACCATCAAAGTTTATCAAACTGTGTATACCCTCTTCAAGTGCCGCTTTCTTCAATTCTTCGTTTTTATAAATTATATAAGAGTTAGTTATGACAATGTCTGCACCATACTTTTTAACATCGATTGTTTGTTTACCCGGATGGATCACAGGCATCAAAGCTGGTGTTTTTACATTCCCATGAGGAGTCTTCAATACACCTATTCTACCCAATGCATCTTTATATTTAATCTCAAAGTTCAATTTTTCACCCATATCATTATATTATTAAATATATCTTTTAGATTGTTAATTTAATTGTTCAATTGAACTATTTATTTAAAGAAGTTCAATTTTTCACATTATAATCGTTATATCCTAAATTATATCTTAGGGAGTTAATAAATTAATCAAATTACTCAATTATTCATTTAAAGAAGTTCAATTTTTAGAGTATATTTTTTAATTATAACCTCAATCAAATTTGATTTTAATTATTTAGATTTAATCAGATATCAATTAAACCATTTAAAAATAATTTTAGTTTTATAATTTTAGATTGTTTTATAATTTATTTTCTTCTATTATATTTGCTAATCTCTTCATCATTTCATTTATCCTGCAGGATGAATTATCTAATTTTAAAGATTTGCATCCGCAGACACACTCATCAAATTGGGGGCAAATAATATAATGTGCTTCTTTTGATTTTAAACCATCAATTCCAAGTGCATTAACGTTTCTAAGAAGTCTCCTTTCAAGCCGTGGATCATTTACATCCTTACCTAAATATACGGGGGTTTTCACTGTCGATGCAAACTTTTTTGTTCCTCTTACAAACTTCCGTTCATCTTCTCTTCTCTTTCTTATTTCATCGCTGGATTCATTGAGTTCAGGATCCCTAAACGGAACTCCTGCATCACTGAGTGCTATCATTCTCTCATCGTTATCTGGAAGTGATTTTTCGATTACCTCCAGAACTTTAGATGCTACTGTCCCTCCAGTTTTTCGCCCAAATAATGGACCTTCACCTACATAAAGCCCTGCACGGACCATTGCAGACCTGACAGGTGCTGCTGATGTATAAGTAAGAACAATCCCATCATCTTTAAGTAAATTTCTTAAAATAAGGAAAAACTCGAGGGTATACAACTCAGGAGATTTGAGTGGTGAAAATGGATCCAGAAACACAGCATCATACTTTTTATCAATTTCTTTTATTACATATCTGGCATCACTTAAATATATATTAATCGCGATTTTATCAGGTATCTCCTCTTTATTGAACCTAAAACCAAGAGTTCCATCCTCATACAATCTGTTTTCTACTGCACTCTTAATGATGCCATAAGACTTAATGGGGTTTTCTATAAAAAGAGATGATGCCAGGGTCTCCTTTGATATCTCAATCATATCAATTTCAATATCAACATCTTCATCTAAAAATTCGATGCATGAAGCAGCATTATATCCCAGGCCACTACATATATCCAGTATTTTGACTTTCTTCTTTCCCTCGAGCTTTGCAGGCTTAATAAATTTCTCCATTGATTCTGTAATTGCCCCATGGTGAGTGTGCATTGTTTCAGACATATCATTTACATTATTAGACTTTAATGTATAAGATCCATCTGCTGTTTCTATAAAATACTCCTTTAGAAGGTTTTTTGTTTTATTTCTTGCTTCTTTATTTCCTTTTTTTTCTTCCACAAAACATTCTCTAACAAGTTTAATTGCGCCGTCAATGGCCGTTAATGCTTGATAATCGTTTTTTATTTTCATGATAATCCAAATTTATTTCATTAATGATAAATGGCAGCAAATAATTTTAAACGCTCATGTATAAATGTTTGACATATCATGCGTTAAATTGTAGCCAGTTAATTTAAATTTGATTTGTTTAAAAACTTTAATTTGTTAGGTCAGTAATTTATAACTTAATGTACCACTACAAAA
>DADN01000143.1:1723-4310 GCA_002509665.1 Methanobacterium sp. UBA8 | reverse complement strand
ATTAAATTAGTTTTAAATCTTTTTCAAATTTGTTTATTTTGTAAAATAAGGATAATTAGTAATTATTTTTCATTTTAAATCTATATTAACAGAAAAATTTTTATTACATCAGCAACATACCACCTTCTTGTAATACAAAAATACAATATTTGTATTACAAAATGTATGCGTACAACATTATGGAGGTGAAAAGTATGTTTCTTGGTGGCGCAGGATTAGGCTTAGGATTAGGATTATGGAACCCTTGGCTCTTTAACTCATTCCTCTTCCCAGGATTCTGGGGTTCAGGATTAGGATGGGGCCTCGGATGGGGCGGCGGATTCTGGTAAACAGTCCGCTCTAAAAATATTAGTCCCAATAGTTGATACACACTGAAAACTATTGCTTAACTATTTGTTTTAACTTAATAAGCAATGCCCACTTATAACTCTAATTCCCTTTTTTTTATTTTATGGCAATATGAATTATTAAGCACTAATTTTATAAATTAATAAAGTATTTTAAGAATTCTATAATTCTATAATCTTATTTTCATATTTTGTCCTATTTTCCAAAATCAACATACATAGACCCATTTATTTTTAATATAATTGTCAATCCTGCCAAGAATACCCCAACTATCAAATAATATGCTTCCTCTCATTTTATCTTTGGTTTTCTTCTTAAAATAAACATATCCTTGCCAAATAATTTTCAGTTAATTGCTGATTTGCTAAATATAATATTTTTCTCACATCTCTGCCCTTTATTTTTTCAAAAATGACCCTTCATTGCTANNTTTTTAATTAAATTACGAGTTTAATACTAATAAAAAGATTTTTATTACATCAACAACATATCACCTTCTTGTAATACAAAAATGAAAATTTTGTATTATAACTGTATGCGTAAATTATAAAAGGAGGTGAAAAGTATGGTATTTTTAGGCGGAGGTTTATTATTCAATAACCCATGGCTCTTTAACCCATGGCTCTTTAACCCATTCTTCTTCCATAATCCATTCTTCTTCGCTTTCCACCACTTTGGTTTCCACCACTTCGGCCACCTCGGTGGTTTCGGTCGCGGCCTTTGGTAATAACCATTGGTTCTAACTGCAGTGTCTAACCGTTATTTAGAACACATTGAAATTCAATACTACTTAAAATTCTCTTTTAAATGTTTATTATCCTTTTTTTATTTTATGAAAAACTTAGACAATTAATTTACTACTTTAAACTAGATTACTAATTTTGAGAGTGTACTTCTTTTACAGAATGGTATTCCCTTTATGATTTACCCTATTTCTAAAGGTGTATTTATCCATTTTTAAAATTAAATCATTTATTTCAAGAATTCTCAATCTTATATTAAAACTATAATCTTCACCCCATATTCTCTCTTATTCATTCAATAAGTAATTACTTACTATATCTCTGTTCAATATGTAATTACTTACTATATCTCAGTCCATTATTTATTTTAGTAGATATTAGCCCTTTTTTTATATTTTCCATTGTTTTTTCTCAAATGTGCTATTAATAAAAAATATTTAGTTAATTGTCCATTTTTTTAAATATTAAAATTTTTTACATTTTTTCCTGTTTTTTTCTCAAAGAGGACGCATGATTACTAAATATTTTTTAGTTAAATTAGAATAGTAATACTAATAGAAAAACTTTTATTACATCAATAACATATGAGTTGTTGTAGTACGAAAATAGTATTTACGTATTACATTATGTACACAAAACAATCAGGAGGTGAAAAATATGACCGGAGTATCACTAATTATCTTACAGCTCATAAACCTAAAGTTCTTACTCTTTGCCGTACATACTCTCTTCCCATGTGCTTTCCCAATATGGTAATATAACCCCTATTAACACTCTTAAAATATAATAAAGATCCAAAAAATATCTAAGTTCTTACTCTCTACCCCAAATACTCTCTTCCCAAGTGCTTTCCCAATAGGGTAATATACCCATATTAACACTCTTAGAATATAATAAAGATCCAAAAAAATACCTTTATTTTTTTTATTTTTCAAATCATGAATTAAATCTAACTATTTTTAATTGAATCAAAGAAACATACTTATTACTATAGAAAATTTATTAAACCCCCGCACAATCCCATCAAATACAGGTGTAAAAACTTGTGTTAAATATATAAACGTTGAGGCATAATATATGAAAAAAATAGCCAGACATTCTTTTACTTGTCATTATCACTGCATTAAGACTTTATAGAGCAGTCCCCCAGCCAATCAACAAATAATATATCCGTGATGATCTGTAGCATGCGCAAAATAGAGTGCTAATCCTACAAGACACAATCATATACCACAATAACTCCAAACTACTGTAAATATTCTTAAAAAAGTCATAATCAATATCTAAGAGCAGCAAATGCTGGATAAAAATATAAAAAGCCCTAACACATTTTACGAAGTATGAATCGTTCCCAATATTTACTTTTTTGCTGAAATTAAAGGAGTAGCGTAAATCATTATTTTAATTACATGTTGAATTTAAAAAACCTTCTATTTACATTTTAAATATTCAAATTTATTTAATTTTTAAAATAATAAGTAACTACTTACTATTTT
>DADN01000143.1:0-1684 GCA_002509665.1 Methanobacterium sp. UBA8 | reverse complement strand
ATTATTTACTTTTAAAAAAAATATGTAATCACTTACTATTTTTAAATCCATGATTTAATTTTATAAAAACGGCATCTGACTTATATTATAAGTTATCTCCCATTTTTATTCATTATTTTCTCGAAAACATATACTTCTCTCCAAATATTTTTTAGTTAAATGGCATTTTTAATACTAATAGAAAAATTTTTATTATATCAACAACATATGAGTTGTTGTAATACAAAAATAGTATTTATGTATTACATTATTTGCATCAAATAATAAGGAGGTGAAAAGTGTGCTACTCGTTGTAATTAAGATTATAATAATCAAAATCTTACTACTCAAAACTTTCTTCTTACACTCTTTACTCTGCGGATTATGGTAATCACAACCATACAAACACGATATACATAAAAACAAAAATAACTAAAGCCTCAGGGTTTTAACTTGCATTTAGAGATTAAAATTTTTGGTAATACGAACATTGTATTACATTACCTGTATCCAATAACAAAGGAGGTGAAAAGTGTGTTATTCGTTGTAATTAAGATTATAATAATCAAAATATTACTACTCAAAGCTTTCTTCTTACACAGCCTACTCTGCGGATTATGGTAATTACCTAACTCTCCATTAACCCCTAAATTGCCTAAACTCTCAAAACTCTTTTCAACACATATTAAACTTTAAATGATCCTAAACATTGATATAAACAAAGTTTATACACTAAAATCAAAAATTACTGTGAAATACTAGTTAAACCTTAATGGTTTTAACTAGTATTTTGGGATTTAAATTTTCCCCATTTACTTTTTATTTTCAATGGATATTTCATTACTATTTTAAATTGATGATTAATTTTACAAATAAAATTAGGTTTTATGGAATATTATACGTTTTCTAACCTTCTATTCATTCCCCAAATGGATTAATACTCAATGTTTTTAAGTTAAATTATTATTTAATACAAATAGAAACTTTTTTATTACATAATTAACATAACACCCCTTAACACAGGTATAAAAATCTGTGCAATTAATATGCGCTTGGAGGTGTAACATAATGATTAAGAAATTAGGTATTCTCCTACTTGCTCTCGTAGCAGTAGTAGGGCTCTCAAGTGCTGTATCAGCAGCACCTATAGCAGGGCCAAATTATGGACCTACGTATGGCCATTATGGTTGGAATGGAGGTCATAATACAAATATAATTATTATAAACAGACACAGGCACTTCTCACCATGGTGGTTCATGCATAGACACCACTACTATCCTCCATGGTGGTTCATGCATAGACACCACTACTTCCCACGTTTCTATGGAAGATAAATTAAAACATGCCAATAAGTGGGAATTTTCCCACTTTACTCCATTTAAACTGAATTTTATAAATAGGTTTTAAATAAATTAAGATTAATTAAATCGTTTATTTTTTAAATACAATAATTATTTAATTACTATTTTTCCAATTAACTTTTATTCATATCAATATGATAATTTTTACAGTATTTTACCTTTTATATTCCAAAAAACTGATCATCACCTAATTTTATTTTAGTTAATTTTTAATATTAATAAAAAATTTTTTATTACATAATTAACATAAACACCCCGTAACGCAGGCGTAAAGTCTGTGTAAGTATATGCACGTGGAGGTGTAATATATGAAAAAAGAGCTAGGCATTCTCCTGCTGATTTT
>DADN01000264.1:4119-6444 GCA_002509665.1 Methanobacterium sp. UBA8 | reverse complement strand
TTGAGATATGTTGCATGATAATGGAGATAAAAACAGTAAAACTTATTAATAATTATGAACTTATTATTAAATGGACCACTGAACTTTCCTGAACACTGGTGTCTCCTTTCAGTGTTCAGGATATTTATCATCTGTTTAAATGAACTTTTTTTATTAAAATTTTAGAAATCATTTTATTTTTATTTGATAAAAATGATGAAATAATTCTCGAAGGCTGTAATGGAGCTAATCTAACTTGGATTCTCATTTAATCTTTTTAATTGTACTATTTTTGAATTTATTTAAGTTAACAAATTATTCACTTAATAAGTGATTAACTTATGCAGTTATTAAGTGAGGGAAAGGCAGTTTTGGTGTGGGAAAATCATTTAAACTAGTCTAATATATTAAAATTATGGAAGTTGAAAATAACATAATTCTAGCTCTTGATGTTTTAAATATGAAAGAAGCGCTTACAATTGTTGAAAGCGTTTCAGATTACTTAAATACGATTAAAATAGGTTATCCTCTGGTTTTAAGCCAGGGACTTCAATCCATAACAACTATTCAAGAAGAATTTAACTGCAGTATTATTGCTGATTTTAAAGTTGCAGATATCCCTGCAACCAATCGAAAAATAGCAGATCTTACATTTGAAGCAGGGGCAGATGCAGTAATTGTCCATGGGTTTGTCGGTGATGACAGCGCGCTTGCATGCATGGATTCTGCAGAAAAGTATGGTAAAGATATTTTCCTTTTAACTGAAATGTCCCATCCGGGTGCTTCGATGTTCCTGCAGCAGCATGCAGAAGACATTGCAAAAATGGGTGTTGATCTGGGAATCACTAACTTTGTAGGGCCTTCAACTAAGCTGGATCGCCTTAAAAAGATCAGATCTGTTATAGGAAAGGATTCATTTTTAATATCTCCTGGAGTTGGAACTCAGGGAGGAGATCCTAAAGATACATTGAAATTTGCAGATGCACTTATTGTCGGAAGGTCTATCTATCTATCAGAAGACCCTAAAAAAGCTGTAGAAAATATAATTGAGAATATTAAATCTTAATTATCTCATTTTTTTAGTTTAATCACTCAATTATTCCAGATTTTCTAAATGTACTGTATATTTTATAGATAATTGTAGGAGCTTATCTACTATGAAAGACCTTAAAAGTGTAAAAAATATAATTGAAAGCATTAAATCTTAGTTAACTGCTCTTATTAGAGTTTCCAAACATGCTGTAAACTTTATCGTAGATAGCGTCGAATTTTAAACCCGCTATTTCATAGGATATTTCAAACAGCAGGAAATATAAAAATGTCTGAATCCCTAAAAAGTAGATTCCATAAATTGTAAAGCCTGGATAAAAGCTTTGAATGGTTCCAAGTATTGCAAGTATTAAGATAGCTGTTTTAAGGGCAAACCTGTACTCGAAAAATATTTCAAGTATCCTGCTTTTTTCATAAATTCTTTTGTTATCGTTTCCTATTTCATCTATATATGCCGCAATTGTGCATATAGCTAATGTGCCTAATCCAACTGCAGGAAAACCTAATAAAAATGCGATTATAACAAATATAAGTGCAGTGACTATGTGGTTGATGCAGTTCACTTTTTTTGAAAGAAAAGTCCCAAGGAAAACCCCAAAGAATATATAAGCAGCATCTACGCTAATTGTAACTAAATATCCTAACATCAATCCGCATAAAATCCCTGCAAGTATTCCAAGGACCATATTATTTTTTTTATCATGCATATCATCGGATATTTTCATAAAAAATCCTGATAAAGCGTAAAGGGGTATCTCTAACATGAAAATCACTAACTAAATACTTAAAGATAGAAAATTTTTTTATTATACATTTAAAAGTTTTTATATGTATGTATAACTTAAAAAAAACATCAATATTGTTTTGAATTATTTTAATTAAAATATAAAATTTTCCAATTCAATGAACTATTAAATGTTATCTTTGGGCTTAAAGTAATTTAAGTTTTTGTAGATCCATGATTTAATAATTATTTACAAAAAATTATTATATTAAGAAAAACATAACAGGTACCATATAATGAGAAGGGGGTGGTCATAGGACGGTAAAGCAAAACCGGTATTATGAGTACACTTATGTCCATCTTACCAAAAATACGTAAAAAAACCTTAAAACGTGTAGTGCAAGCTTAAGAATGCTTGTAGAAAAAGTATATATTTATTTTCCATAAATTCAGTATTACCTGTAAATACTTCCTATGAGGATGGATCATACAATAAAACCGAAAACTATTTTTTTGTTTTTACATTACTTAAGTATAAGCCGTTAAAATTGGAAGTTTCCATGTGAAAATTC
>DADN01000264.1:0-4073 GCA_002509665.1 Methanobacterium sp. UBA8 | reverse complement strand
ATAGGTGGTGTAAAAATGGGTTTAGATCTTGAAAAAGAAATGACATCAGGCACCGTAATGAATGTGTTTGTAGATCCAGTATTTAAAAAAGAAGTTGATCCAAGTACAGCTAAACATGTGGCAGGATACGATGGTAAAACATATTATTTCTGCTCAGTTTGCAGTAAAAAGCTCTTTCTGGAACACCCAGAAAGGTATGTTGAAAGTTAATCTCAATTAGGTTAACTCGTATCGTAAAAAAGAAATAGGCGTAATTTACGCCTATTTTAATTAATTTTTTGGATATCCAGTAATTTAATTTATAAATTTAGTTATATTCTAGTTGCGAATAATTAGGCTTATTTTAATTAATAAACTATTCTGGTGCTAGTAACCTTATTTTATAAATTTCAGTGTGCTATAATTTCCCTTGCACCTGCAACCATCATTGGGAAAATTATAGTTACATCTCCAATTACAGTTACAAGGTTAGATCCAGCCTTCGCTTTTGCCCATGATTTTGCTTCTTCTAAAGGTGCTCCGCTTAGACTTCCAGTTTCACTTCTATCCATAGTTACCTGAATTGCAGCATCTACACCGCCTTTAAGGAGATTGGATGCAAGTGCATAGTGTTTAGGTAAACCCCCTCCGAGGAGTACTGCTGTTACCTTTTCAGCCTCAAATACAATATCAGAAAGCTCATGCATGTCTCCAACAGCATCAAGGTGGAGTTCTTTATCTTGAGTAAACATCCAGAGCTGAAGACCAAGCATACTGTCGATTATACCTGGTGCATAAATTGGAACGCCTTTTTCGGCTGCTATTTTAAGTATTGAGTTCTCATCTTCAATCATGTTTCCAATTTCAAACAGGAACTCTCTAATTGAGATGATTTTCTTTTTTTCTGCGATTTTACTTAGAATTTCACTGATCTTTTCTTCAAATACTTCAAAATCATGCGATTTGGTATAAACATCGCCAATTCTTCCCATTCCCTGCTGGCACAACTCTTCATCATCAGCACTGATACCTCTGTAATGCCCTCCACCAAAGGATTCAACCAGATCGTGGGTTATATTGGCCCCGCTTGTTATTAAAACATCTACAAAGCCGTCATTTATAAGATCAAAAATTATTTTTCGAAGCCCTCCAGGTACCATTGGGCCTGCAACACTTAAAAAAATTGATGTGTCTCCGTCTTTAATTGAATCTGCAAATAACTTCGTGGCTTTAGATAGTCTACCAGCGCCTAAAACTCCCGATTTTCCCATCTCTTCTATTAAATCAAGAACGCTCATGTTTTCTGTGACTTTCATGTGTTGAATTTTCAGTTTTCTCACATCCATAATTAATAAATCAAATTAAAAATAATTGAGATAAAATTAACTATTAAATTTGTTTTCCATATATTTTATGGAAAAAAATAACTTTACAGTAAAATTAATTAAATTTAAAATCAACCAGTTAACTTAAAAAAAGTTTTGAATTATTTTATACCTGCTATTTTATCCAGAATATCAGTTCTTGTTACAATACCTAATGGAATATTATCGTCATCAACAACAATAAGTCTGCCTATTTTATTTTTATTCATCACTTCAATGGCATCTGCAATCATAAGGCCTTTTTCAGCAGTTACTATGCTTTTGGACATAATTTCGCTAATTTTAAGACTCTCTTTCTCCTCTGCAATCGCCTTGGATATGTCGCTTAATGTCAGAATCCCCATTACTTCCTGATCTTCGATTACAGGAGCCCCTTCTATATTGTGTTCCGACAACACTGTTGCAGCCTCTTTTATATTCATGGATGCATTTAATGTTATGAGGTCATGGCTTGCAACTTCTATCACTGTTTTTTTAGGAATACTTCTTATATTTGTAGTATCCAGGAGCAAAAGATTATCCACGTCGTCTCTTCCCACCACCATACCGTTTACTATAAGTTTGTTCACAGGTGTTGGGCCCACTTTTATCTTGTCTCCAAGGTCAAGCTGTTTAATGTTTCCCACAACTTTTATTGCAGCTTCACATTCTCCCGGGTGGGGAATACTTGTAAATTCTATTTTTGCAACGCTTAAGTCTCCCACTCGTTTCCCTTTTTTGAATATAGGCACCAGAGCTTCTTTATCTATCGCGCTGATATTTAAAGTGTGATATGCTTCTATCGTCGGCTTGTAACCTCCTCTGGGTCCGGGGACACCTTTAACAAGTCCTAAACTTCTTAGGGACTGCATCTGGTTCCGTATAGTCCCTGGGTTACGGCTCATTAGCTCGGCAATTTCTTCTCCTTTAATGGACTTGCCTTTTGATTTCCTGTAAAGGTTTACCAAGCTTTGCAATATTTCTTTCTGAACAGATGTAAGCATCAAACCACTCTCTTTTAATTTGTTATTATTTATAATTATAATTATAAATTTATCATTGTTATGTATATATAAGTCTTTGTATTTTTTCTTGAAAACAATAACTCTTTTTCAAAAACGATCTTTTACTAAATTCTAGTTTGTAAAGTATTTATATTAACAAGCAAATGATAAAGAGACTGTAAAAAAGGTATAGAAATTCGTGTGCTCTTTATACAATCATGCATTATTTTAATGTAAGATTTTAAGTATATAAAGATTTCTCTTTGAATTTTTGGGAGATTTGAAATAAAAAATAATTTCAAAAATAGAAGTTGGTCTTAGTTAAAGTAGGTAATTCTATTAACTATATGCCCTGATTTTTTATTCTATATCTTATGACTAACCATATGATTATCGATAAAATAACGATTAAGCTTATTATCCATACATAGTCTGGCATTATAGTAATGGTAGCTGTTGTTACGGTTGATGTCATAGGTTATGCCTCATTTTCATTGAATCTTGAAACTGTTTAAAATAAGGTCAAAGTTCGATTTTTCTTTATCAAAGTCTTTATTTGGAGCTTGGAGGAGGAAACTGTACATTTTTCCATTTTTTACGAAACTTATTCCTTCATATCTCATGTTTTTACTAGAGCCATTATTGTTATCCATACAGGTTACTTGATAAGCAGTATTGCCATCTATTTTTAGTGTGCCGTTTGAAATTATAGTCCCATTTGAAACTACAAAATTTCGCCCTTTATTAATTACATCTTGAGTTGACTCATTGCTAGGCATTATATAAAGCCGAAGCCCTGTACTATCCGTTGAGTTATATCTAAAAACTGAAACTGAAAATGTAGGTCCTGTGGCAGTATTTTGAGATAAATACCAATTACTAGGATAATTAAAACTAACACCGTTCGCGGAAAAAGTACCATTATCACTATTGTTTGAAATGTTTGAGTTATCACTCAAGTCCTGGAAAGATCCACTAATAAATATACATCCCGATGCTAAAACAATAAGAATTAAAATTCCTATTATTAATCCAATATATTTTTTCTGCAATTAAACTCACCCATTTCTAAGAGTCATAAAATTAGATTGAATAAAGTAATATAAAAAGTTAATTTTATGAACTTTCAGTAACTTTATCCAGTTTCTTCTTTATCTCCCTTAACATCTCTTCCAGTTCGTTCATTTTAGCATTGTTATCAGTTGGACGGTTATCACTGCTAACTTCTACCTTCTCAATTGTAACAAAATCCATGTACTTTAAATAAACCTTTAATAACTCCTGAGGATCTGCAAGGAAATAAGCATCTTGTACTTTATTGCTGATAACATGTCCCATAAAATGTTCTCTTATTTCTTCAGGCATTCCTTCATTAATAAGCAAAGTGTTAAAGGTTTTACGCATCATGTGTGAAGTGGCTTTTCTAAAGCGTCCTTTTTCTTCTTGCTTCCAACCCAAATAATTATTTAAATAACGGTAAGCCATTTGCAATGCTGTTGTGGTCATATGCTTTCCGCCACTTTTATAACTCGCAAATAAAGCTTCATCATCATTAATATCAATTCTTTCTCTTTTTAAATATTTTTCAATTGCAATAACGGCTTCTTCACTGAAAAATGTTGTATATTCTTTATCTGTTTTCTTTTTAAGCAGGTAAACTATTTATTTTAAATATTTTGCATAGTAATGTAAGCAGGACTCCTACTCCAAATACTCTATCAAAACT
>DADN01000191.1 GCA_002509665.1 Methanobacterium sp. UBA8 | reverse complement strand
ATGTAAGAATAGAGTGGATGCGGGCACCCGGCAAGAACGGCACTTTTAATGCTTCAAATATGGAATATTATGAAATTTAACTTGAATATTATTTTTAGTTAAGTTGTTCATTTATATTACTTTTAATTAGTCTTAATCTAAAACCGCATGATAAAATTATATATTCTTAAAATTAATCTATATTAGATTAAAATTATCAAATTTTAAAAGGGATTATAAGCGGGATAAAATGGCCAATAAAGGATCACGTGTAGAAAGAGAATTAGTTAAAATGCTTTGGAATGCAGATTGCGCAGCTATGAGAGCTCCGGCGTCAGGGGGAGCAACAAAAAAACCACTTCCAGATATTATTGCAGGTAACGGCAAAATTTATCTTGCAATTGAGGTTAAATCAACCTCTGCAGATCATATCTATATTAACTCTGAAAAAATAACTGGCTTAAAAGAATTTTCAGAGATTTTTGGTGCAGAACCTTATCTGGGAGCTAAATTTAAGAATAAAAAATGGCGTTTTGTGCATATTGATGATCTCGCTAGAACCCGGGGAGATAATTACAAAGTTACAGTTGATCTGGCCTTCAGCAAAGGTTTAGAATTTGATGAATTAATCAAGAAAGATAAACAGCTTAAATTATCATGAATTAATTCCTGTAATGAACCTTTCTATTTTTAAATAAACCAATTTAGGTTGCCCTATATCTCTAAAAAGCAATTAAATAAGTAAATTATATATGCTTCTAAGTTTACTAATAATCATTCTTATATATCTTGATTAAGGAGGGAGTTTAAACGAATAAAAAAATAGGAGTAGCATTGATAATAGTTGTTTTAGCAGCTGTAGTTTTTGTTTCAGGATGTACTCAGCCAGGAAATAACACTACTCAACAAAATAATACATCTGTACAGCAGAATGCATCAAACGCAACAAATACAAGTGCTAAGGCAGTTGATGTAGTGGCAACTCAATCCGGACCTACAACCGCCAAAAAAGGCGATAATGTAACCATTACTTACAAAGTTACCAATAATGGAAATGAACAGGTAGCTAATGTAAAAATTAGCAGTCAAGACTTTGAACAAACTGTTGGGGACTTAAATCCTGGGGAAACCAGAACATTTACTCATCAGATACATATACCTACAGATAAAGAAGTTCAACAGGATTTCGGAGCTAATGCTACAGTTTCAAACCCATTCTATATTGGAGGGTTCAGCGTAAGCTTCACTGATACTAGCGGTGCTAAACATTCAGTACTTTCTAATTCCATAAACATAAACTTGAGTTAAACCCTGTAAATACAGGGAAATATTTTTTTTTAATTATTCTAAAAATCAGTTTAAAAAGTCAGATACGTATTTTGCCTATTGTAATATAACTTTGGGGCTATTGATTTCATTAAGTGGATTATATTTGAATTTTCTATTTTTGTAAACTATGGAACTAAATTGCCAGAATGATTATTGTACTACTTATTATAAATATAATATTATTTGGGGTGCAGTAAATTATAAACTAGTTGGGGATTACTTGAAACTTTGACAATTTTATCATTAAAAAATTGGAAGTTGGTACATGATGAAAAGGGCAAAAAATAGAGGATATAAAATTGTTTTAACGGCTAATAGGACACTTATGAGTCATTATAATGGATTAGTATTTCTAGGATTTGGGGCATGCGTATCTAAGGGAGTAATACCTGATAAATTATATTTTTCGGCACTGTGTCCATCCATTGGGGCAAATAAAGATGGTTCAACTACGAATGCGCCGTGTGGAACTCGGAAAATTGAAGCTGCACTACTAAACAATGGCTTTAAAAGTGAAGATATCATAGTTGCCCATCCTGACCACTTAGATAAAGTAATTGGTCCAGATACAAAAGTTTTATCTATAACTGAAATTGATCCCCTTGGAATAGCTCCTGCAACATCTATGTTCCGAAATATGTTTGGTGGAGAAGCTTACATGTCAATAAAGTTCGAGGAGCTGCTAAATCATCCTTATGTGCGAAAATACAAACCTAAAATTATTATAGGCGGACCTGGGGCATGGCAGCTTGAAGATGCTGAAATCAGGAATAGGTTTGGATTGGACAGTATCATTATTGGGGATGGCGAAAAGGCTGTGGTTAAACTTGTTGAAAAAGCAGTGAATAACAAGGAGATGCCTGATGTTGTCCATGGAGAAGTAGTGGGAGAGGAAGAAATACCTCTGATTAAAAACCCAACTATAGATGGAATTGTGGAAATTTCAAGGGGATGTGGCCGTGGATGTAAGTTTTGCGCCCCAACTCTCAAGCGATTCCGGTGCTTACCTGTTGAACATATTCTTAAAGAAGTGGAATTGAATCTCCGGTCTGGAAAACAGCCGCTACTCCATGCGGAGGATATTCTTAGATACAAGGCTAGAGGTTTTCATGTTAATAGGGAAGCTGTAACTGACCTATTTAGGCAAGTTTCAAGTCACCCCGGAGTTGATCAAGTTCAAATTAGCCATTTCGCGCTATCATCTGCTGCCAGTGCTCCAGATGCAGTGGAAGAGATATCAAACATTCTAAATCTTGGTGAAAATGGTAAATGGTTAAGCGGTCAAACAGGTATAGAAACAGGCAGCCCTCGATTAATCAATGACATTATGGGGGGCAAATGTAAACCTTATACTCCTGAAGAATGGCCCCAAGTTGTAGTGGATGCGTTTCAGGTCCTTTCGGATAATTCATGGGTCCCTGCTTCCACTTTAATTATTGGAATTCCTGGTGAAACAGAACATGATATACAACTGACAATTGATCTAGTCCGGGAATTAAAAGAATTCAAAAGTATAATTGTCCCTTTATTCTTTGTTTCCCAAGGAGGCTTGAGGAAAAAATCAGAATCATTTTCCATGGATAAAATGACACGCAAAGAATGTGAGCTTTTAATGGAATCATGGAGTCACAGCTTAAATTGGGCAGAAATATTACTTGATGAATATTTCAAAATGGCGAAAGATAACCATGTTAAATCATTCCTTGCAAAGCAGATCTTTGCTTTTAGCAGCCGTAAAGCTAGAGATCTGGTTAAAATGTGCGAAAATGAATATGATTATAACATGCCGGCCATGGTAAATGATGCACGAAATGGCGATGTAAAACTGTTACCACAACCTATGCATTCTATTTATAATTATTTCATGCTCGAGAAAAGACAATAATGTTTAGAATACTCTATTTTTCTAATTTTTTATCCTTAACAGATTTGTTTTTATCTTCTTTGGAACTTATATTTGAATTCTCTTTTTTAAATGAGATAACGGCTGCATATGTAACTCCTAAAATTAATGGGCCTAAAACAAAACCTACTAATCCAAATACAAGGGGCCCGCACAAGAATCCAAGTATAAATATTAATGGATGGATATCTGCGTATCTACCGGATAATTTAGGCCTCAAGTAGAAATCAGCAACTATACTCATGATAAACCCAAGTATTAGCACCTCAACAGCTTTTATATAGCTTCCAGTTAAAAATCCATATGCTGCAAGTACTAGAGGGATTGGCCAGTGTCCTATAAATGGTATAAGCTGGAAAAATCCAGTTAATATTCCTAAAAGTGAAGCAAAGGGGTATCCTATAACTGCAAATCCGACACCTGCAAGTACACCTATTATAATGCTTGTAAGGAAATGTCCCACAAATATGCTTTTTAGAACCTTTTCTACTTCTTTAAAAAGAGTATCAAAGTAATGTTCCCTTTCATTTGGAATGGCATATGTGATGTATTCCCATAATTTGTCTCCATCCTTTGCTATATAGAAAGTGGACGCGAAGAATATGAAAAGTTCAAATAAAAGGGTTGGAACCGCTTTCAATTTTTCAACAAGATAAGTTAAAATACTTTTCAAAATATCTCCCAATCCGGAGTAAATGGCACTTAAAAATGAGTCCAAGTGTGTCTGGTAATCTGAAGGCATATATTGTTGAATTAGTGGATACTGTTGGATTGTGGTGGTATTTATGCTTCCTAGATTGGCTTTTTGTATTATACTAGATATTAGGGGAATTGATTCAATAGATGAATTTATAATGATTAAGATAAGAGCAATTAATGGCAAAATAACTATTACCATGGCTAATATGATTGAAACAGTCTCAAATTTTAAGTAAGGGAGCATTCTTTTTGATATTGGTCTGATTCCATATGCAAATACTGCGCCTAGAATAATCGCGCTAAATACTGGGGTTAACACGAAAAACGACATGAGGAGCAAAACTGCCACGACAAATATTGCCGATGTTACTGTACCTTTTATTCTGTAACTCATATTATCAACTTGGATATAATTACAATTTTAATACTCATTATTTCTCATCATGACACGTAAAATGATGCTATTGATCTGGCAAAATACATTTTGAGATATGGACTTACGATTAATAAAGTTAACAATTGTCCTATGATTAGTGAGGTTAACACTTGTTCTACAAGGGGATAAAGTAAAATACTGAAAATAGTCGCTATGATGCTTCCTGAAAGATATATAATTATGTAAATAACTCCTATCAATATATACCATTTAATAATCTGTTCTTGGCCTATTTGTTCTATTATATTGATTATGGTATGGAATTTAAATGCGGCATTGAGTTCACCTTTATTGTATGCCATGTTTGTTATTGCTATTAACATTATGGGAATAATTAAAATCATATATAAAATTGCAATAAAAGCCCAGACTCCTGCAGTTTGTAAAAGCATATTTACAACTGTTGATATATTTGATCCGGTAATTCCAAAATTTGAAGCAAAAGGTACCACTGCAAAAGCCAGTATAATGAAAAGAGCAGGAGTTGAATAAATAATGCTAACTATGAACACTTTAATACCATCTTTAAACATGTCAGTCCAATTATCAAAATCTGGAAGTTCTATTCTGCCGTTTAGAGATGATTCTATAATTCTAAAAAGGTAACCGTATACTAGTAAGTAAAGTATATCTAAAAATCGGATTGTTGAGAGATCACTCGTGCCTAATAATGCAGCAATGATTGAAATACCCGGTATGCTTGTAAATAATATTATGATCCCAAGTATCAAGACTTTTTTCAAGTCTGAAAGTGGATATTTTACGGCATCTTCTACTATTTCTATCATGTCCATAATTGCTACATCCTTTATATCATTGCTTCATATTTAATATACTCTAAATGTCATGTTTGATACCGGATGCATCTCTTTTGTATTTTCCAAATTCTGTAATTAACCTAACTTCATCGCTCCAAAAAACAGGGCCTTCTGCACATATCCTCCATCCAGTATCATCAACGCAGCACTGCCCGCAAATCCCTATACCACATTTCATATAACGTTCCATCGAAAATTGAGCAGGGATTTTTAGTTTATCTATAATTTCAAAGACACCTTTCATCATTATCTCTGGGCCGCAGGTTACAACCATATCATAGTCCTTTTCTTTGATGATTTCTTCCATAAATTCAGTTGCAAATCCGCAGAATCCAAAACTTCCATCATCAGTACATGCATATGCGTTAACGTCAACTGCTTTAAGTTCATCCATAAATAGGAGTTCATTTTTTGTAGTGGCTGCACTTATAACATCTACATCAACGCCTTTACTGCGTGCTTCATCCACGAAAGCTGAGATGGGTGCCATTCCAACTCCTCCGCCAACTGCAAGGATTTTGGATCCAGCTATCTCAAATCCGCGCCCATAAGGGCCCCTAAGTCCAAGTTGATCACCTACTTGAAGGGAATGAACAGCTTCTGTAAATGGCCCTATATTTTTAATGGATATGCCTATTTCTTCTTTTATGGGGTCAATTATGGATATTGACATGGGTTTTTCATCCTTAAAATTCCATACCATCAGGAACTGCCCGGGTTTTGCAGTTTCACCGTCCCAATCAAAAATAAACGTTTTAATGGTATCAGTTTCTTCAATTATCCTTTTAATTTCAACAACTTTTGGAACATGCATGTTATCTGCCTTAAAAACGTGTTTAAATTCAATATCAACTATTTTAATATTTATAAATTATTTGTGAGCTATTCCCACCATTTCATCTANNGGATTCGTATTTTTTGTTATACATGAATTTTTTCATTCCATCTGTGATTTCTTTGAAAATATCCAGTCCTTTATACATGATGGAGGTACCAATTTGAACGCACCTTGCGCCTGCAAATATAAATTCTATTGCGTCTCTGTAATCTGAGATACCGCCCACACCAACCACTGGAATTTCAACTGCATCATACACATCAAAGACACACCTAAGCGCAATTGGTTTTATGGCAGGTCCTGATAATCCACCAAATTTGTTGGAGAGAATAGGATTTGCAGTATCTAGATCTATTTTCATTCCCGGCCCAAGGGAATTTATGAGAGTTAGTGCATCACAGCCTGCTTTTTCAGCACTTAATGCAATTTCAACAATATCTGTAACATTAGGTGTTAATTTTGCAATTACTGGGATTTCTACAGCTTTTTTAACAGCTTTTACTATTTCTCCTGTTAATTCAGGGTCTGCACCTATAGAAGCGCCGCATCCTTTTTGAGCGTGTGGACATGAGACATTTAATTCAATTATATCCACCAGATTTTCTACTTTATCTGCAATTTGTGAAAATTCATCCTTAGATGCACCGTAAATAGAAGCGATTGTGGGTGTTGATTTTTCAATTTTTTCTAATTCGCCATAAAACGCATCTACACCTGGATTTGAGAGTCCTATAGCATTTATAATGCC
>DADN01000303.1 GCA_002509665.1 Methanobacterium sp. UBA8 | reverse complement strand
GGCTGGTAATTGACTGTTACATTCGATGTCTTATTGAGCAGGGGGTCTTTAATTGTAACTGTACCTGAAAATCCCTGTTCAACATTGACAGTTGTGCTTGCAGCGTTTGTATTGGTTGAAGAGCTTCCAACTGCATATGCACTTCCAATTCCCGAAAAACCAATTACAATCATCATCAGTAAAAATATTTTAAACAGTGTCAATAATTTCTTTTTTGGTCCAGGGCAAATCATATTTCCACCTCTTTGAGTATTCTGGATTGATTGTCCAGAGATTGAGCTTAACATTTGTATAATCTGAATATTAACAGCATGTGTTATTTTTTATTAATTAGTCCTGAAAAGAGGCAGTTTTGTAAATTGTAAAATTAGTTAGAGCTTTTTTAATTAACATAAGTCATGTACATCATGATTATTATTTTTGTACTGTTCTATTTCAAGATAATTTTATTCGGGGCTTGTTTCATATAAATATTTTGTTTTAATTACAATGAATGTATTTAATGCTTATTTTAATAAATATTCCACTTAAAATCGGTTTTAATTTTCAGTGATAATGAATTTAATAGTATTTTAACTTAATCAACTTTCCAGTAAATAATAGACAGTATCTCTAAATTAGATTTAGGTATCCCTTACTAAATTTGGTAAGAATAAATAGTTTAATCTAGTTACGAATTTTTTTAATCACTTAGAACATATATAAATAAGAAATTAAGGTAGTTCTTATAAATTGGGGAGTATTAGGTTTAATGTGTTCTTAATTTACTTAATTCATTTCTTTTTAAATTTACTTCAATGTTTTACAGTTATAATGCTGTATTCTTATGAATAAACAGTTCTTTTAATGTATAATTACACTAAAAGAATTTTAATTTTCTAATGCCAATTTATATTGAAAATGTTACATATTTTGATCAGATTTTTGTACTTTTATAATGTAATAACATCTAGTCAACCCTATTAACTTAAAAAATTAGTTAATTATCCGTAACATTTAATAAGCATGACAACTATAATACTAATTGGCACAGTATTATGACTAATGCTCTGGTAAAATGAAATTTTAACTATCAGTTCTGTCTTGTATTGGATATGTTCCAGTATGTATCACAAAATGCAATGAGGAAATCAAAACTGCCGTAATAAGGAAAAGAGATATTAGATTATGTAAAATGGTTTGATTATCCGTTAAAAGTTGCTATCAAGTTGAAGGTAGGGGTAGTCAGTTGAGAATGATGAGAGTTTTTAGAGATGTTTCTCTCATCATTTCTCTTTTAAAATCTGGTAATGAGGATATGGTGGGAGTTTTGAGAGTTCTCTCACCATTGTCCAGATTTGACTTCTTGGATTTTAAAAATTGATTTCTATTTTTACATGAATTTTTTTGGAACTCCTTATGTCTTAAGTTTTATTTAACTTAGAGAATTTTTAGGTTTTAATATTGATTTAAAGGATTTGAGGTGTTTATTTAATTTTAAAAGTTGGAGTCAAATTCAATTATATCGATTAATTTCAAAATTTATGTTGTTTCATTTTTTGATATTTTTATTGTAAAGCTTAACAAAATTTAAGTATCATAAGTAATAAAAATTAAATATTAAGTATTAAGACGAGTTGATTAAATGAAGGTTGAAATGGTTGTTCTGGCTTTCGGGCAGGGAGATCCCGTAACTTATGATTCAAATGATGAAGGAATTAATGAGATACTGGTTGAAGACGGTAAAATCCGCATTGACTTTGAGGATAATGGGCGGAACTGGGTGAGAGAAATACCTGTTTCCAGTTTAATGTTTTTGGAATACCCGCTGGACACAGTACAATATAAAAACGGATATAAAATGTAAATGATCTAAGTTTTTTAGATTTTATCCTGCTTGGAAACACAAAATTTGCAGAGGGCACCAGGAGTATTCATTTGCTTCTCTTTTACAGGGCATAAATACACACCATTTTCAAATTTAAGCTTGAATCCCCCGGGGAAAGAAGTCCCAACAGGGTGAATCGATGCTTCTAAAATGAAAGTAGTATAAATGGATACAATTTTTGCTAAACGTAAAAAATAAAGCTCTGATCTAACTTTTGATTCTTTTATCTGTTTATTGAGTACTTCCAAAAATTCCTGAAACTTTTTATTGTTTATGTACCCTTCATAGTTCAGTTTATCTTCCCGGATATCTTTGAAACGGTTTATAAACGCTTTTGTGAAATTTTCAATGAATTCTTCTCTGTACCCTGCATGCATGTATTTAGCATCTTCATGGATATATGATGAGGCAAGCATGATATCGTTCATGTGAATTCGTGATGCTTCTTTTTTTAAAACTTGCAGAAGTTCATTCTTTGATATCTTCCTGGAAAAGTCGAGTTCTTCAATTGTTTCAACCATAATAAAACCCTAATTTCTATAAATTTTAAACCTGTTTTTGTTTAACTTATTATATAAAATTTAGAATGGGGCTTCATTTCTGAAATAGCTATATTTAACTACACATCTTCATCCTGTTCCGCAATACAGAACCCGCAAACAGCTCCGGGATTATCCTTTTGTTTATCTTTTACAGGGCAAAAATAGGTCCCATTTTTATATTTGACTTCAAACCCGCCTGGAAAAGGAGTTCCAACTATATGTATTGGTTCATCAAGAACAAAGGTCGTGTAAATGGATATAATTTTATAAATCTTAAAAAAGTGGGATTCCTTTGACCTTATTTTAAGCAGTGCATTTTCCTGTTCATTCAGGAGTTCAACTGCTTCTTTAAGTTCACTGACGTTTATTGTACCTTTGAACTTGTGTTTATTTTCTTTTATTTCTTTTAACCTTAAAATGAACCCTTTTACATATGCCCTTAAATATTCTTCCCTGTAATTTCCCTGTACGTATTTTCCTTCAGCCACTAAATAAGAGTGGGCAGTCATAATCTCTGTTACGGAGATATCTGAAGCTTCTTTTTTAAGAACAAGTAATAGTTCTTTTATTGTTATTTCAGTTGTAAAATCAAGGTTTTCTAGCTTGTGTACCATTTAAATACCAGCGTGTTGATTTAAAAAATAAATAGGAGTTATGGTTTAAATTTTGCAAACTGGTCCTTACCAAACTTATTCATTATGGATTCGGCAGTTTTAGGGCCTATTCCTTCTATTTTAACCAGTTCTTCCTGTGATACATAACTTAAATCGCTGCCAAACGCTTCTACAAGTGCACGGGCACGTTTTCGTCCAAGTCTTTTAACACTGACAACAAGTTGAATTATATCTTCACGAACCCCGTAGTAAAGACGTGCAGATAACTTGTCAAGGTCTCCGGAGTATGAATAATTGTTTAAGACATGGCAAATTTCTTTAAAGAACTTGACCATTCTGGAAGCTTCATAAGCTGCCCTTCTTGTGGTTGCAGCGTACACATTAAATGCATTTTCAATTCCATATTCGCTTCTCTCATTTATCCACTCTAAAAGAGCAGCGGTTGTAGCTTCATCGTTGCTGATATCGCAGGCAAATATTCCGTATTCATTCAGCTTGTCCATTACTGGTTCTTTGCTTTTACGGCTTTTAAATGAGATTTTAGGCATATCTGGTGTCCTTGAGATATCATAGATAAGCTGATAAATATCAAGATCTGAAACTTTTTTAGCATATTCTTTAAGTCTTACTGCTGTTTCAACTGTGTAATTGCTTCTTGCAATAAGGTTTCCAAAATCAGTTGTCTTAAGCCCTTCTGGAGTAAGTTGAATTATTCCATTTTGAATCAAAAATTCAAGCGCATTGTTTATCTCATATTCCATTGTATCTACTGCAAGAGCACCGAAATCGTTGCAGTTCATTTGATAACCATAGAATGTTTCACCGAAGAATTCTGTTATCTCCTGCGGAGTTTTAGCAAGTGAAGATGCTACCTGTGATATTATCTGTCTAAATACCGCATCTTTATTTTCTATGAGTTTGGAGGATGTAAGTTCTATTTCTCCATATACGTAATGATCTTTTAAGTTGTAGCCTTCATCCATGCTTTTGGCTACTAAATATGAATATCCTTCAGTATCATATCCTGGCCGACCTGCACGGCCTGACATCTGCTCGTAATCAAATACGGGGATACTTTGAGGGCCTCTTGATGTCCAGCGTGTGTAATCTCGTATTATAACATTTTTAGATGGGAGGTTCACTCCGTACATGAGGCTTGGAGTAGCTGTTATCATATAGAGGTTACCTTCTCTGAATTCATTTTCGATTATTTCCCTCTGCTTGTCAAAAAGACCTGCGTGGTGGAATGCTATTCCATTTTCAATGCATTCTGCAAGTTTTAAACATACTGAAGTTGGGCGTGACCCTCTTTTCCTTGGCACGTCCAGTATTTTTTGAGCTACGGCTCTAAATGCAAGTTTTTTATCCCTTGGGATTTTCTTTTTCACTTTACCTGAGATAAAATTTGCAAGAGCTTCTGTAAATCTCCTTGTAGATACAAAAACAAGGATCTGAGATGAATCTTCAATGGATTCGTTTAAAACTTTTAAAACCACATCATTTTTATTTTTAACCCCAAGTTCCTCAGTTATGAGGACATCCTTATAAAGTGGAACTGGTCGGTAATCATGTTCCACAATTTCTGCATCCAGCCAGCTTGCAAGCTCGTCCATATTCTTGAGTGTTGCTGAAAGTGCAATGATCCTTAAGGCGGGATTGATAATTTTTGATCGTGTCAGTGCACATTCAATTGTTGGGCCCCTTGAGTATTCACCAATCATGTGAAATTCGTCAATAATCAGAAGATCGATTTCTCTTAAACTATTCCATGAGAAACGTGTAATTGCATCAAATGATTCAAAAACCATGACGGAGAGGTCTGAAGATTTTGGATGTTTCCCTATTTTTATACCAAATTTTTCAAACTTCTTAAATTCTGCCAGTTTTTCATTCTGTATCGATATGAGCGGCGCGGCATATACAACCTTCCCACCGCTTAAAATAGTATTTAATGCAGCAATTACTCCAAGAAGTGTTTTTCCACTTGCAGTAGGAATTGCTATTATGTAATTGGACTTATTTTCAAGTAATCCTGAATCTAAAACCGCTTTTTGTGCTGGATTTAGTTCTTTAATCTTTGGATAGCAATCACTGATTATATCTCTGATTTTCTGATCTACTTTTTCCATAAAAATTAATAGTGCATAATGCTTTTTATATTATACCTTTAAATAATCATTTAACAATCGAGTTATATATCTCCAATAAGTTAAAAACTATTAATCCTACCTTTTTTGGCCGTGAAATTTCATTATAACTAGAAAAAAATAATAGTGAGTAGAGACATATTCATACTAAAGATTGTTGTGAGTGTTTATCATGCATCGATTTCAAACCATAACCCCTCAAGCAGCGCTTAAATTAATGGAAGAGAAGGATAATGAAATAACTATTCTGGATATCCGGCCAGAGGATGAATTTGAAAAAGAACATGTCCCTGGAGCAGAAAATCTGGATTATCATGGGCACCACTTCCAGGAAAAAGCAGAAAAACTGGATAAAAATAAGAATTATATTATATACTGTAAAAGCGGTGCTAGAGGCGAATATTTTATGGGTAAAATGAAAGAATCAGGCTTTAATGGAGCTTATAACATACTGGGTGGATTTGTAGCCTGGAAAATAAGTAAACTTCCCCTTGTAGGCCAAACAGACTAAGTTTTAAGCTAGAGCTGACATGTGTCTAAATGAGATTTTATTTTTTTGAAGGATTAAAACGTCTTAGTCAAATCAGGATCGAATTATTTAACTTTATCGAGAAGTTTCAAATTATAAATAATCCCAGTTAAATATTTGGAACCGGGTAAAATAATTATTATTTGTATATTTTGAATTGGTTAAATCGTTTATAATTTATTTTAAGAGTATTTAATCCTTTTTCAAAACTTATTGTGTAAATAATGTGAATATTTAATTTATTAAATGAATAAATCAGTTAAATAAAGCTATTATTTTCTATAATACTTATTTTAATCTTAATTCAATCAGTTATGGCATTTAAAAGGAAAAGTTTATTAAAAATTAAAAATAAATTAGTATATATCATTCTGTATCTAAAGGAGGTATCTGATGGTAAATTGGGGAGCAGTAGTTATAGGATTTGTTCTATCGATAATATTGTCATGGCTATTTGGTGCAATGTTTAGCGGAGGAAATTACTTTGGATTGTTTATAGCTGGACTGATTGTCGGTTTAATGGTTGGTGATGGAGCCTTAAACGGCGCATGGAATGCAGCTATAGCAGGTGCATTCGGTGGAATAATAGCAGCCATACTGATCGTTATTGGAGGAACACTGTTTTTAGGTATTGCCGGACTTTTAGCAGGAGCCGCAGTAGGACTGGTAGTTGTAGTAGTTGCAATAATTCAGTCTTTAATCCTTATGGGAATTGGCGGAGCTATAGGTGGAGCAATAAAAGGATAATAAAATAAGCTAAATAAAAGGGCATTTACCCTTTTTTCTCTTTTTTAACAACAATTATATCTGAAATTTTGGTGGAAGGGTACTGGCCTTCAGAATCTTTTTCAACACTTTTAACCATGTCCCATATAGTTAAAAGAGCTACGCTTGTACCAGTTAAAGCTTCCATTTCAACACCTGTTTTTCCACGTGAAGTCACGCTGACTTCAACTTCTATAAATTCTTGATCCACGTCGAATTTAACATCAACACCTGTAATTTTAAGGGAATGGCACAATGGAATTAAATGGTGTGTTGATTTTACCGCCCCGATAGCTGCAATTTGGGCTGTTGTAAGTACATTACCTTTTTTAATTTCCTCTTTTTCTATAAGTTCAATCGTTTCTTTATTTAAGTAGATCTTACCCCGTGCTACAGCGGTTCGCTTTACAACGGGCTTATCTGAGACTTCTACCATGTGAACACCTTTTTCAGAAAGGTGTGTAAATGATTTTTCTTCCATTCAAGTCAGCTCCTCCAAATTTTAAATTTACGAAGTTAATTAATCAGTAGGGGATTTCAACCCCTGCATATTTCATTACCTGTTCCCTTGCAGTTTTCCCCATCTTATCTTTAAGTTCTTTATCCTGCAGTATTTTATCAACTGCCTCTGCAAGTCCTACTGGATCTTCTGGATTTACAAGTATTCCAGTTTCTTTATTCACAACCTCTGGAATTCCTCCAACTTTGGTAGCAACTACAGGTTTACCCGATGCCATAGCCTCTAAAACTACAATACCGAAACTTTCAGATACAGAAGGCACCACTACAACATCTGCAGCAGGCATTATGTTTTCAACATCATTTCTCGCGCCGGTAAATGTAATTCCTTCCTTTTTTTCGAATTCTACAATACCCTTAAGTTCTTCGAGCAGGGGCCCATCTCCGACAATCACGATTTCTGCGTCCATGTTAAGGAATTCTTTTGCACGTATAAGATATTCAACACCTTTTTGCCACACTAAATTACCAACAAAAAGCACAACAGGCTTTTGTGGGTCTATATGTATCTCTTCTTTAAACATACTTTTCTGATCTGGTCTAAATCTTTCAATATCTACAGCATTATATGTGATTGACAGCTTATTTTCAAGCCCCTCAATGCCCAGTTTAAGGACATTCTCTTTAAGCGAATCACTTACAACGAATACATAATCCGATCTTTTTAAAATAAATTTAATCATTGATTTTAGAATGGGTTTACGCGCCAGGACGAATATGTCTGAGCCGTGTATTGTAATCGCTGTTTTAGCCCCTGAAAACATACTGCAAATAATTGCTATTAATCCTGGGGGCATAACGTAATGCGCGTGTATGAGATCAATTTTATATTTTCGGACCATTCTCAAAAGCTTAAATGTGGCAGATATTGAAAATAAAAATCCGCGTATACCCTTAATATTTACAGTTGGGGCTGTAAAAACAGGAATATCTTCAATATCATCGATATTTTCATGAGGATATGTCAATACACATACTTTATCCCCTCGATTTATCAGTTCTTTGGATAAAAGATAAGTATATGAAGAAATACCTCCTAAATGGGGTGGAAAATGACCAACCATGCATATCTTCATCATGTTCACCTAAATTAAATTATATCTGTATAAAAATCATAAATTTATTTAATCATGATTTTATAGTCATGAGCGTAATTAATTAAACTTACAATATTTGAAAGTCCAGCATAATGATTTTAAATTGATTAAATTCAATTATTTCATTTGGATAGACAGTCTAATTTTTGCACCTGACTATAAAAGCAGTTAATGTTTGTTTAAAATTCTGCCGTCCATTGTAACGATAATTACATCAAAATCTATATTATACTTTTCCTGACATCTCTCTTTTATAGATTTACCTATGAGCTCAAACACAGGGAAAGTCATATTTTCTTTATCAAGAATAGTTATCATGTCTTCAGTAGTTTTAGATTTAAAAATAGCATGTATTATATTTTTGTCTGCACCTAAAAGTCCGCAGTATGCTGCTATTATTTCTCTTCTTCCATCAGCAACACTGTTTTTAGTGTTAAAAATACCTGCAGCAATTTTAATGAGTTTACCCGAGTGCCCGAATAATGTAATTTTGCTGATACCTTTTTCTTCAGCTTTATTTAACATGTAACCTACAAAATTGCTCATTTGAACTATTTTGTCTTTAGGTGCATCTAAAATTTTTACTGCGAGGCGTTCTCCAATGTTACCCGGCACAAAAATAAGATCGCTGTATCCTTCAGCCGCCGCAACATCAATCTGGCAGGCTAAAGATTCTTTATATGCTTTGGAGGACATAGGCCTTGCGATACCAGTTGTTCCAAGAATTGAAATACCTCCTGTTATGCCAAGGCGAGAATTCATAGTTCTTTTTGCAATTTCTTCTCCTTTTGGGACAAATATTGTAACTTCTGCCCCTTTTCCTTTAGGGAGTACCTTTTGGAGATTAGTTTTTATCATCCGTCTTGGAACAGGATTTATAGCATACTCTCCAACAGGAACCTGTAAACCTGGTTTGGTTACTTTGCCGACGCCCTTTCCGCCTTTAATTTTTATTTTGTTATTTTCAGTTATCCTTACGTCAGCACATATCTTGAGATTTGTGGTGACATCAGGATCATTATAGGGCATTTTAACTACACATGCCCTTCCAGAATTAGAATTAATTTTTCTTGAGCAATTTATATCAATTTTAAGTATTCCAAAAGGAGTTTCAATATCTATCTGTGATATAATATTTCCATTTACAGTTAAAACTGCTGCAACTGCTGATGCTGTTGCTGCGCTCCCTGTTGTAATCCCATAAGGGGAATTTTCATTATTTTCCCCTGTATCTCTGTCTTCCGACTCATTACTGAGGGGTTCACTGTGGATTTCCATTTTTCTAAAATTAGCTTGATTGGATTTCTTCTTTAATAGCTTTTTCTAGCTCATCTTTTTCAGGAGCTCCCACAAATTTAACATTACCATTTATAGCAACAGCTGGAACTGCCATTAAACCATATTCTATTGCTTTTTCACGGTTCTGCATTATATCGATTTTTTCAACTTCTATATCGTCTTGCATTTCTTTTTTTACTGCGTCAACAACTTCTATGGCCATAGGACAGTATGGGCATGAAGGAGATGTAAATACTTCTACTTTAACAGCCATTATTTAACCTCCATTATATTAAGATTTTAACTTGAGAAAACCTGAGCTTACAAACATGAATTGTTTGAGTGCTCCGAAAATTCTTTGAATTTTTGAGAGGTTTTCGAACCTTAAAAAATTGAAAATTTTTTAAAGCTTATTCAATATTTTAGTCTTTTTATATTTAATAAAATATCTATTTGGTTTTTTTAAGATTTAAATTTAACCCGCAAGTCACTGCAGATAAAAACATGTTAAAGTGTATCTTTTAGGTGATAGTCCTAATTTTCTTAAACTAGTTAAGTTTGTGGGTGTGGTAAAGTCATTCAACATGTTATTGATTTATTTTTTTCTCATTTGTTCTTAAATTCTGTTTTTGTTGTATATTTTTACCATACGAATTAGATTTAAAATGGGATTGTCATGAAATTATGATTTTAAAGGGGTAATGTGTATTTTATTTAAATATCAGGAGTTATAAATGTACATATCGTAATCTTCTTATCTAGTTATGAATAATGATAACACCTAAAGGTGATATATTGAAAACAGTTGTTAAATCTCCAGGTTCTGCAACAGTTATTAATGCAATAGCCACTGGTTGTGGTTCTGCATTTGGTATTGAACGATACGTAACTGCAGAAGTGGAATTAAAATCATCAGATATAATATGCAAGTCAGATAAAGATGTAGATACAAGTTTAATGGAACTATGTGTCAAAATGGTTCTGAGTAAATTTGATATCGAGACTGGAGTTAGGGTTAAAACATATTCTGATCTTCCAGTTGCATCTGGACTTTCAAGCAGCAGTGCAACTTCAAATGCAGTGACTCAGGCTACTGTTTCAGCTTTATCAAAAGAATATGGTTCTGATTATCATATGTCGGATATTGAAGTATTAAATTTAGCTATAGATGCTTCATTAGAGGCAGGTGTTACCATTACTGGTGCATTTGACGATGCAAGTGCTTCCTTTTTTGGAGGATTAACTGTAACCGACAACATGAACCGAAAAATTTTGAAAAAGCAGGACATGGAAAAGCAAAATATATTAATATATATGCCAGATAAAAAATCACTTACTGCACAATCTGATATTTTGAAGATGAAACTTCTCTCACCTTATGTCGAGCTCGCATTTGATCAGGCTTTAAAAGGTGATATATATAAGGCTCTAACTTTAAATGGACTTTTATATTGTGCAGCTCTTGAATTTAATCCTAATATTGCCATTGATGCACTGAGTGCAGGTGCAATTGCAGCCGGATTATCAGGTACGGGGCCTTCATTTGTAGCTGTAACTGATGATAAAGCTTTAGATGATGTTTTCGCCTCATGGAGCTCTTATGAAGGGAGCATTATACGTACTGAAGTTGATAATGAAGGCACGAAGGAAATTCTGAGTGAATAAGTCTCCTTTTTTAAATAATTAAAGGTGAAAAAGTGGATAAGGCAGAAGCTTTAAAAGTTCTTCAAGAATCTAGAGTCGCAATCGATAAAATAGATGAAGAACTAATATATTTAATAGAAAAAAGAACATCTCTTGCCAAGGATATTGTCAGTGCAAAAATGGCTCTTGGCATTCCCATCGAAGATAAGAAAAGAGAAGATTTTATTCAAGATAAAATTAAAAAGATCTCCAAACAGAAAGAAATAGATGGAGACTTCATCAATAAAATAATGAAAATTTTGATGGAATTAAGCAAAAAAGAACAAGAAAAAATACTTAGGAGGAATACTAATGGGTAACATAAGAACATCATTCGTAAAAAGAACTGCAAAAGAATTAGTAGAAACATATGAGGGTAAATTTACCACAGACTTTGATGAAAATAAAAAATTAGTAGAACAATTTTCTACTGTAAGTACAAAACATCTTAGAAATAAAATTGCAGGATACGTAACTAGACTAGTAAAACAAGGACCTCAATAGATCTTATAGATATCAATAGACTTCAGGTGTGACAGTTAATGGGAATTATAGTGGCCAAGTTCGGAGGAACATCCGTTGGTAATGGAGAACGTATTAAAAAAGCAGCGCAATCAGTTGTAAATGAATACATGAAAGGTAAAAAGATGGTAGTTGTTGTATCTGCAATAAACAAAACGACAGATGAGTTTTTAAAAATTGTAGATACGGCTATGGGAAAATCTATAACAGACAAGCAACTTGCTGAGGTTGTTTCAATGGGTGAAATGACTAGTGTTAGGATATTTTCATCAACTATCGAATCTTTAGGTGTTAAATCAGAATATGTAGATCCATATGCAGATGCTTGGCCCGTAATTACTGATAACAATTTTTTAAGTGCAAAAATTAACTTTGAAGTAACAGAAGAAAAATCAAGCAAGATTAAAGAAATGATAGACGAAGGAATAATTCCAGTAGTCTGTGGATACCTTGGAAAAAATGAATCAGGGAACATCACAACTTTAGGACGAGGAGGAAGTGACATAACTGCATTTTTGCTTGGGCACTGCCTCGAAGCAGAAGAAGTTATCATTGTAACTGACGTGGATGGAGTAATGTCTACCGACCCAAATAAACTTCTCTCGGCTAAAAAGCTTGATAAAATTTCGGTTGAAGAAATGAGGGACCTTGCTACTCATGGAGCACAGGTATTACATCCTCATGCTTTAAAATACAAAGATCCAAAAATTGATGCTAAAATAATTGGATATGAAAAAGGAGATTTATCTACTCCTGGGACAGAAATTATAGGTCCTTCCAATAATGAATTACTAAAATGTGCAACCATAAACAGTGAGCCTATATCTGTTATCGCTGTTGTTGGAGAAGAGATTTTAACAAAATCTGGAATTTTGTCAAAAATCACAGATACTCTTGCAAAATATAAAATTAATATTTATGGAATTTCTACAGGTCAAAATTCAATAACTGTATTCGTTAATAAATCTGATTCAGAACGTGCTCATGAAGTTCTCCACGAGGTTGTTGTAGCAACTGATGACTTAAGTTCTCTTTCTCTGGGAAGAGAAATTGCAATGATAACTGTTGCAAGTCAGGATTTTATAGACACTCCTGGAGTAATAGCAGAAATAACTGAACCTTTACAAAAAAGTAAAATAAATATTGTTGAAATTTCTTCAAGTCAGACTTCTGTTGTTCTTTTTGTGGATTGGGATGATGGTAATAAGGCTTATGAACTTGTAAAAGGTGTCTTAAAATGAAATTTGAAGGTACGACCGTGGCTATGGTGACCCCATACACGAAAAACGATGAAATAGATGAAGAAGGGATTCGTGAAAATATAAATTATTTGATAGAAAACGGCGTTGATGGGATATTAGCAGCAGGAACAACTGGTGAATCAGCTACAATATCTCACGATGAGCACAGAAAGCTGTTAGATATTTTAATTGACGAAGCTGACGGCAAAGCTACGACTATCGCCGGTGCGGGCAGTAATTCATCTAAGGAAGCTCTTGGGCTTGTTAAACATGCTGAAGATATAGGTGCAGATGGGGCACTGGTTATAACACCTTATTATAATAAACCACAGCAAAACGGTCTTTATGAGCATTATAAATTACTTGCAGAATCTACAAATATTCCTATAATAGTTTACAATGTACCTTCAAGAACAGGTACTGATATTGACGTTGAAACTATAGGAAAAGTTGCAGAACTTGACAACATCGCTGCCATTAAAGAGGCAAACCCTGACCTGGATAAAGTATCTCAAATAATTAAAAAAGTTGATGAAATAGGTAAGACTAATGAATTTGCGGTTCTATCTGGAAATGACGATCTTACACTTCCTATGATTGCATTAGGTGCAAAAGGAGTCATAAGTGTTGTTGCAAATGTTGATCCAGCACGTATGAGTCAGCTGGTTAATTATGCATTGGAAGGTGACTTTGAGTCTGCCTCTGAAGCACACTATGAACTTTATGATCTCATGAAAACGCTGTTCATTGAAACAAATCCTGTACCAGCAAAAACAGCTTTAAATATGATGGGAAGGCCAGCAGGTAATGTAAGAATGCCTCTTGCCCCTATTAATGAGGAAAACAAGGCTAAATTAAAAGAGGTACTTGAAAATCTTGATTTAATTTAGATTAGTTAGCACGTTCGCTAAAAATATTGTTTAATTTAATTTTTATAATCCCTCGAGAATTCCCTCAAAAACTATGTTTTTGTTGGTTTTTCGGGGTTTTTTTATAATTTTTTATGGGAGAAGTTGATAAAATGATTGGAGTGGCTGTAACAGGCGCAAGCGGAAGAATGGGTTCTAAAATAATTAAAACCATACTAAAACA
>DADN01000010.1:417-3213 GCA_002509665.1 Methanobacterium sp. UBA8 | reverse complement strand
TCTTTGCCGAACCCGGAAATTATTTCTTCTTGGGGTACTAAACTATTTCTGAATCAGTTTGAGAACCACTCACTATCTCTTCATCCATATCTTCATATCCACTGTGGTGAGTTTTTGCCCAGTGTCTTTCTTTTCGTGTAATCATCCCTGCAAAAGCTGTAAAGAATAAAGGCAAAAGGTACAGACAATAAGCCCAGTATTCTACAGATCTATACATTATAACATGTGGAAGTGCTTTTTCCCGGTATAAACCAATGAACAACGATGGAAAAAACGCAAAAGTTGACAAGACCCCTATAACAACTGGAGCGCCGAAATGGAATTGCATAATATTTCCTATTTGGAGTATAACAACCACATAACCTACCATCACGAATGCAATAAGTAGGAGGAAGAAAAGTTGTTCTATGGCATTTATTTTCTTATAAAGAGGAATATGTGCATTCATTATTTTTGTAAGATAAACAAATAGCGTTTCAAGATTTCCTGTCGCCCACCGGATTCTCTGTCTAAAGAAAAGATCCCATTGGGGAACGGCTTCCTGATAGACAACGGCTTCTCCACAGTATCGAATTTTATAACCACTCATAATAAGTTTAACACTCATGTTCAGGTCTTCTGTGACCGCGAATCCATCCCATCCTCCGATCTCTTTTATAGCTTTCTTTGTAGCTATCTGACCATTGCCTCCTAAAAATGCATTTTTACCCATTATATCCTTTGCTCGAAGTATCACATTTCCAAATATAGAAAATTCAACCTCCTGCATAGCTGTTAAAAGGTTTTCATTACTATTGTACATCCTAACCCTGGCCTGTACACCTTCAACACCATCCTCGTTCAGGTAAGGTATTATCATCTTCAAAAAATCAGGGCCAATACGTGCATCTGCATCGAAAACTGCTATTATTTCACCGTTACATAATTCTAAACCATCATTAAGGACATAACCTTTACCTTTTCCAGAGCGCGGTGGTTTTCTAGTTACAATCTTCATAAACTTGAACTCTTTTTTGAGCTCCCTCAGTACAGCTGCAGTGTTATCAGTGGAACCATCATTTATAACAATTATTTCGTAGTTCCGCTTATTTTCAAGATAGTAATCAAGTTGTGAAAGGGTTTTAACACACCGAGATATTGTAAATTCCTCATTATGTGCAGGGACCATTATGCTCACAAAGGGCATCTCATCAAAAGCCACTGCAGGACTCTGTTTTTTAAGACTAACCATTGCAAGCAGGACACCATACATTGCAGGTATAAACAGCAGATATTCCAGCCAGGTCATACTTCTGGTTAACAGACCGTATGCAGCAAGTGAAATAGTCACCGCAGAGACAAAGAAAACACCAGTTTTTTCTATTTTAAGCTCATCAGATTTCTCCCTTATTTTATTTTGAAATTTTGTAATGTTTTCCACGTCACTCTTGTGCTTACTGAGTGCCATTTCAACTGTTGTATAAAGCTCTGCATCTTCAAAAGGTTTTACCAGGTACCCATAGGGAGATGTTTTCCTGGCTCGTTTAATTTTTTCACCATCCGCATATGCAGTGAGATATACAATCGGAATATCTAGTTCCATTAAGGTTTCAGCAGCAGCAATACCGTCCATTTTACCTGCAAGCACTATATCCATAAGTATAAGATCCGGTTGAGTAGTACACGCTTTTTGAACAGCTAATTCTCCAGATCTAACCGTTTCAGGTACGCTGTAGCCAAGTTTTTCGAGCCTGAACTTTATATCAAGTGCAGTTATCTCTTCATCTTCCACTACCAGTATAACTGGCTTTAGATCATCCCTGATTGCATCAACAGGAGTTTGAGTAATTTTATCCTCAGCATATATAATTCCACCCGTGAAATTTTCCTGTTGTGGTGATGCAGTATCCAGTAATTCCGGAATTAAAGTACATGCTCTTGGACGTTCTCCATCCATGTACATTCCTACTTTACCTTTTCTGGATTCATGAGTTGGATTTTCAATTTCCTCAATTTCTTCCAGATATTTCCTCTGTCTTTCAAGAGTAACTTCTATAGTGTTGTAAAGTTTTTGGGGTTCAAAAGGCTTTACAAGATATCCTGAAGCAGGATTTTCAGTGGCACGAGAGAGAGTAACTTTATCTGAGTGAGCAGTTAAATAAATAACAGGTATTTCTAACGCCAGTATGCTCTTAGCAGCATCAATACCATTAATATCTCCTTTTAAAATAATATCCATTAAAACAATATCCGGCCTAAGTTCTGCAGCAAGTTTAACAGCATCTTCGCCGTCTGAAACTATTCCAAGCACCCTGTAACCATAATCTTCTAGTTTTAACTTTATATCCATTGCAATGATATGCTCATCCTCAACTATAAGAATATCAGAACTCACATACCCCGCCCCCATTAAACAAAATGATAAATATCACCACATATTCTCCACAAATGTTTATACATATACACTCATTTTTATAAAAATGTTAGAAAAATAGACTGTAATTAAACAAGTACTAATACTTATTGTATTTAGCGGGTTTTTAATACAAAATAAGCTATTATTTATGAATTTTGAGTAATAATTCTAATATTTAAGTGAATACGGAACTCGGATTACACATATAAAAAGAAATTATAAATGATTTTAAATACACTAAAAAGTTTAATTTTTGTATTTTAAAATAAATTTTTACCTGCTTCCAAAACATTAAATTAATAAAATTATTACAATTAAATTTATATTTATTACAAATCATAATTATTTTAGTAAAATATATGGAGTAAAAAATATGGGTATTGATGAAGAATTACATGATA
>DADN01000010.1:0-372 GCA_002509665.1 Methanobacterium sp. UBA8 | reverse complement strand
GGATTTGAAATAACTGTAGAAGATGCTATAACTTCACTTGTAGAAGAAGACTTTCCATTTAACAATGCTGAAGATGTAGCACATGTAGTAATTAAAAGAATACGACGCGGTGGAATAATGTAATGCATTAAAAACTATTTAAACTATTTTTTTTAATTTAAAAATAAACATTAGTCAGTTTTGCCTGCATATTTTACAATTCAGCTATTTTTTGATAAATTAAATTGATAACTAGAACATTATTTTATCTAATATACAATATCTAAAACTCCCATTATGTCTCTCCAGGTTTCTCAAAGATATTACTAAAATAGAAATGTTAATAAGTTAAATCATAAATTATTTCCATAGATATATAAAATTAATCTGGAA
>DADN01000300.1:632-5780 GCA_002509665.1 Methanobacterium sp. UBA8 | reverse complement strand
AAAGTTCAATATAATACTATGATAGAAAGCGATATTGTTTTAATGGATTGGTTCTCACGGCGCAGTCTCGCAAAAAATACTCGCAAAGTCTATAAAGATTCTATAAGCAGGTATATAAATTTTTTAAATCAAGACGGTGCTGAATACACGCCTGAAAAGTTATTAAACGAAGCAGAGGAAGAACAAAAATCTGGGAAGATTCTACGACAGCGTAAAATTACTTCACATATTATTTCATACATTGGCCATATGGAAGAAATTGGGAACTCTCCTGGGACATTCAATAATCGTTTATCTGCTATTTTATCCTTTTATGGCACATTTAATGTTGAAACTCCTTTTATTGCAAAAAAGAGGGGTAACACAGTTTTAGAAAAGAACCAAGGCCCTATTTTAACTAGGGATGAAATTTCTAAGATGATTGATGTTGCTAATTTGAGAGATGCTGTCATTGTTTATACTATGTCATTAACCGGCCTGGCCCAAAATGAAATAAGAAAATTAAATATACGTAAAATTGCTAATGGTATTGAAAATGAGATTGATAAACCAATTCACAATTTACAGGAACTTCTTGATAGTGAGAGAGAAATTAAAGAAACATTCCTTACCCTTCATATTAAAAGGCAAAAGTCTAATCATTCACATTTTTGTTTTTTACCACCTGAGGCTCACAAAAGAATTTTTGCTTATTTAAAAGCTAGATTAGAGAGTAAAAATCCTAAAATTCATCCAAAAATTGATGGGCTTGTTTTTGTGAATAGATATGGCGACCAATTAACTACCCGTGGATTTACAAGAATATTTACTAAATTAGGTNNGAGGGGCTTTTAGAAGGCATAGGAGTCATGGATTGAGAAAGTATTTCATATCAACAATAGCCAATAACACGGGAGACATTGCATTAGCTGATTATCTGGCGGGTCATATGCCCGATAAAATTTCAAAGGCTTACAACGCTCCTGATGAAAAAAAATACTTAGAAAGATATAAACAGGCTTACTCGTTCTTATCTATTGATGAAATTAAAATGAAGGATATCAGAAGTCCAGAGTTTAAAAAGATAGAAAAAGAGTTAGAACAAAAAGATGGACAAATTGCAGATTTAAATGTAGTTATAAATGATCTCAAAAACCGAATGGATAATATCGAAGTAAAATCCGATGAAGATGTTAAAAACCTACTTGATATATTAGATAGGGCTAAAAAACGTTATGAGGCAGACCCAGATAAATTTCATGATCCGGATAATAAAGAGAATGAGAATAACATGGATATACTCGTTAATGAAGTTTTGGATGAATACAATTATGAGTCTTAACTATTCTTACTTTTTTTAATTTATTTATTACTTATTGTAAAATTTCACCTACTATTTTTAGGAGTCCCAAACTCTGGCTTTGAAAAACTAGCTGAGAAAAAAGACTGACCACCCACTACATCTCTTTAAATAGGATCTATGCGCTTCCTTTTGATTTTATATCTATATATGCCTTGATTTCTGCATCTATAGAATGATTTCAATGAATTAAAAAAAATAGGAGTTGATTCATGTGGAAATCGATAGAAAGTTGAAAGGAAAAGAATTGAGTGAGTTTTTGGTGGAAAAACTTGATGAATTGGCAGGTAATATATGTCAAGACCCAGATGAGTTAGAGAGGTTTGTTAAACAGTGGAACAATGGGTTTAATTCGTATTCTCTGAATAATACTCTTTTAATTTGGGTTCAGAAACCAGAAGCAATAAAAACTCCATTTATATGTGGTTATAAAGGTTGGTTGAAAAAATCAAGATGCGTGAATAGGGGGGAGAAGGCAATTCGAATTTTGGCTCCGTATAAAAAGCGAATAGAAGACGATCATGGTGAAGAAGCTTTTATCATTAAAGGATTTTTCCCGGTTTCTGTGTATCATGTATCACAAACTTCCGGAGAAGATTTAAAAGACCCAGGATGTCCAGATCTAATTTCTGGAGATGTTGACTTGAATACTATCGTTAAAGCATGCCCTTTTCCAGTACGTATCAGCGATGAGATGGGTTTCTCGAACGGGCGGACAGATGGGAAGATAATAACTATCGCTAAACGTAATAACGAGTCTGCAATGGTTCACACCCTTTGTCATGAGTGGGGCCATGCTATAATGCACTTTAAACCTGAATCAAAATCACTTGAACGTTCAATTAAAGAATGTGACGCAGAAATATCTGCACATATCGTTACGAGTTGTTTAGGCTTAAAAAATGATAAAAGTCCGTTATATGTCGGGAACTGGATGAAAGGTAATTCAGATAGAATCCGTTCACGTGCAAGAATCATTTTGACAACTTCTGAAAAAATTATTCGAACCATAGCCAAAGAACTAAATCCTTCAGTAAATAAGGTGATTTTATGAATCAAGAGTTAAAATTCAGTATAATCACTAAATGTGTCATTTGTAGTGTTTTTTGGTTAATTGGAGGATGGTTGTTTTTATTATTGGCTGCTGGATTATGTGCATTAATAGGAGCATGTGAACTTAGTTTCCACAGGAAAAACACGAATAAGATTGAAACGGTTCAATGTGAATTATGTGGTTCTACTTTTAAAATTCTTGATAAATCCCGTGCTTATGAATATAAAATCACTCATCTATGCCCCCAATGTCTGAGTGAAATGTTCCAGTATTCTAAAACAGAACCTGACGAAAAATTGGAAGAATAGCAGCATTTAGCTGCTTTATTTTTTTAGGAGTGATAAGGATGTGTTTACAGGCACTAGCTGAAATATTCGGAAACGCAATAGGCTTGATGATTTTGGTTTTTTTTGGCTTTATAATACTTTTTAATCTCGTGGGATTTATTATTGGAGTTTTCATAGGAGGAGTTGTTCTGTTAACTTTGGCAATTACTAACCCAATAACTTGGATTTTCCTGATAGCTCTTATAGTATGTGGAGGTCTTTTATTGAATAGGTGATAAAAATGACTAAAACAAGTGAAGACNNATAAATGGATGGACGGCTATGATGAATTACATCACTGGTTACAGGATATGTTCAACCGCAGCCCTAATAATAAACCACAAATGACTAAAGAAGAGAGAAATAAGTATCGAAAGAACGTAGCTCACGCCTTAGTAAAAGGTGCTGTGGCATTGCAGTTTATTGGGGATAGGGATTTTTATTGTAATAATTCTGATATGGAGGTCATGATCAAGTTCAAGAAAGACTACCAAGAGATGAGTAAGGATGAAATTACTTTTAACTTGATGAAAGACGTTATTCTTTTATTAGAAAGAGAAGAACATCAATTAAAACGAATTGCCGCAACCTATGACGGCAATTAATCTTTTATTTTTTGTATATATGGATTCATGTATAAGTATGCGAGCGTATGTGGATGTATTCTCGTTATTAAGTATATCTAAGACATATAACGGATTTTGGTGTTTGTGACTGAGATTAAAGTATAATATATTATAGTGTAGGGTGTTTTTGGAAATTGTTGTATAACCATTATTTTTAGATTTAAGACGTTAAAAACTCGTTTTTGACATGCTCATTTTTACCCATCTTAAGAATATTCACATCTCATAAAAAATCATATCATAATAAGGGAGTTTTAAAGAGTATTTTTGAAATTTAAGCATTTTAATACGTGTTCCATTTCTTAAGATTTTTCACACACGAATGAAACCACACTCATCAGACGCATAAAATATGAAATAATCAATCATATCATCTTCAATACTTAAGTTACGATATTTCCTTTTAATATCATTAATAGTAACCGATTCATGTTCTTTAAAAAATTTATCAATACGCTTAACATCTTTTAGATTAATTCCAGAGATTATATTTGTTATAAAAGGGGTATTATAACTTTTCTTGTCTTTTTTGTATATCTTTAATTTCTTTGCAATCTCTATTGATGTTGATCCTGTTTTGTAAAAAAAATTAATAATTGCACTCAATAAGGCCCATGGATAAACTCCTCTATAACTGTCTATGAAAAAATTTTGAGTAGCAATATTATCTAAAGATATGACCTTGAATTCTTTTTTTATTTGTTCTGGTATGTCACCAAAAACATAGATTACTGGATTATCATTATTGAAGGGTCTAGCCCGGTGAATAGCTTGGTATTTCTCACTCTCATCCTGATTCATACTATAATCAGAAAATTTATACCTTAACTCTAAATCTATTTCACCCGTCTTTTGTTGTTTTTCAAGTTCTCCAAGATACCAATCATCATATTCACCTTTAAATCTATATGAAACTGGTTTCTTTTCGTCATATCCCTTCCCACTATTACAATCCCAATGTTCGTGTTCACCGTAACAATCAACGTAGTTATGATAAATACAATTCATTCCATCTTGGATTTTATATATGGGTTTGTAAATTGATTTTTCAGTAAAATCTGTTAGACAAAGCTTATTGTATCCATCTAATATGTCTGATACTTTTTTTTGTGGTGTTCCTATAATGAAAAGTGCATCAACTTTTTTTAACTTATTTGACCCTCTAAGATTAAAAAAATGCTCAGTTTCACCTAAACCCATGAAATATGGTTCTAAATCTTGGTATGTAATTATTCCAATATTATTATGCTTGCGTTTTGCTCTTCTTATAAAGTTTCTGAGTTCTTTAATGCTTTGTTTTCCATTTTGAGTTGGTTTTTTATTATTAAAAAAGCCTTTTTTGTAGTAGAAATTATCTTTCTTTATTCTATAGATTATTTTATGTTTATCACTGATATTACTTCCATATATTATTGGAGATAATTCGGTTAATGGATCAAGCGGTTGGTCGGTTAATAAGTCCCTAGGTTTGATTTTATGCTCAAAGTTGTATCTTCCAAGAGTTACTTCAAAGGCGTTAATATCAAAACTAGCATCAAGCAGGATAATGGGCACTTTTTGTCTCGCCAAGTCGAAAATATTATACNNAAAGTAACTAGTATTGCCATAAATACTGTAATAGTAAAAGTATTGGATAAGGTCATATGGGTGAAATTTTGCTATATTCTCAACATCATTCCACTCGTTCTCACTAATTGCATTATTTAATGCACCGTATCTTTTATTATTAATTAGTTGAATATATTCTTGTAAATAATCAAACAACTCCCCATCCCACTCTAATTCTTCTAAAAATTGCACATC
>DADN01000300.1:259-580 GCA_002509665.1 Methanobacterium sp. UBA8 | reverse complement strand
CCAATACACGATCCGTATTTAAAAAATGGTACGGAGCTATAGCTTTTGGACTGTTGAATTGTTTCCAATAAGGACAGCTTCTCTTATCACAGCCTTTTATTTGGCAGATTGTTTTTTTTGAAACTTTCAATTTATCTAATCTTTGAACTATTCCCTTATATTCTGTGCATGTTTTATCGAATTTATTCCAATGTTTAGTTGCCTTTAAATCAGAATATTCACCGGTTAAAAGTTTATGCGAACCTGTTACAACCAAATAACTATCCACGTTCTTTAATAACTCATTTGTATGGTATGTTTTACCAACACCGGGCTGGAAAG
>DADN01000300.1:0-194 GCA_002509665.1 Methanobacterium sp. UBA8 | reverse complement strand
AACATGTCATCCAGATTTAGCTTTGCTACCATTATTAGCCCTCATCACAATCTTCAAAACAGCTAATGGTTCTCTCTTACCAACATCTTCAGTATTAATATCAAAGTCAGTAATCTTGTAACCCAGTTCACCCATCACTGCAGCAACATAAACCCCTTTGGAATTATTAGACCCTTTGGAAAGAATCTCTAAGA
>DADN01000155.1 GCA_002509665.1 Methanobacterium sp. UBA8 | reverse complement strand
GTTTTAATTACAATTATTAAATCTTTATATAACTAATAAATTACAATTAGTAAAGCCTTTCTGACTTTTTAACATTTTTCACGCTTAATCCCATGTTATCTTAAACAAAACAGCTAAAGCTATCAATTGGGCGGTATTAATCAGCAATAATGTAGAATAAATTTCTGTACCGCTGAATTCATGTATTTCTATNNGTTGAAAAATATAAGAGCCCTATGGTAAATTTAGATTCCAACTGCCTGTAACTTTCCCTGTAAAAATAAACTAACCCCGAAAGTAAGCAGACATTTACAATTCCCACTACAATAGCTATATAAACTATTATTTGATTTAAAAAGGTTAATTCTATCATTATTTTTACCTCTCAAGTTATTATATTTTTCATTTTTCTATTATTTTTTCCCAGATTTCTTGAAAGATATCATAATTGTGTTCTACGTCTTCAGTTAGGAAATATAATTTACTGTAGGAATCTCCAGTGGATTTAATTACTTTATTTTCTTCTAAAATTTTAATGTGATGCCGCACTGTTTTATAATCTAAATCAAGTTCCTTTGAAAGCTGATGAGCATTATAAGGTCGATTATTAAGCTTTTTAATGATTCTGGCACGGTTTATACCTCCCCTTTTACCAGTTATTAACCACCAGAGCAGCTTCTCCATATATTTCATGTATACATATCCTGACAAGATTATTCTGTAATTTTATAAATTAAATGTAAATTAACTTATTCAATATATATTAACACTATGTTAAAATGTTAATCAAATTATAAATGGATATGGCATAGAATGGAGTATGTTAGGACAGCAGCTGTGAAATTTGGAGTTTTATGTGAGATATGGAAATTGATATTAGTGCGTGAAGGGGATCAATTTCTAATATCAATTTCTCGCATTTCAAATATTAATTTTGATACTATAAAAGATAATGCCCATCTTTGACCCCAATTAACCCCATATATTGTAGAAATGAAATAAGTTTTAAATTTGAGTATAATGAACTAAAGTTATTTTTTTCTTTTTTAAAATAAGTCAAATGAAACTCATTTTAATTAATTTATTTACAGCTGTTTTGAGAATTTTCTTAATGTGACATATTGCACAGCTAAATCATTTAAATATAAAATCATGTGAATATAATGCCATTATATGCCTAAAAAAAGGGGATTATTCCAATTCATTTTTAGTTTATATCTTATTACTAATTTGGATGAAGATGCAAATCCAGAAATGGCTAAATCTCATGCAGAGGATAGTAAGCAAAATACTCCTAAATCATGGATAATAAGCTCAAGTTTTTCATCTTATTTGCCGTTATGCGCTGTATTGGCTGCATTTTCCTTAATTATATTGGCTAATTATTGCATAAATTCTCTAAATTTAATATATATGGAATTAGGGGCGGGAATTGTTGTATTTATTGTATTTCTTCACCAGACAATGAATTTACAGAAAAATAAGAATTTATATAAAAATGCAGAAAAAAAGATTGATAATCTTAAATTAGCAGAAAGAGCTTTAAAAGAGAATGAACGTACTTTTGAAACTTTAATAAGTAACTTACCGGGAGTAGTCTACAGATGCAGGAATGATCTCAACTGGACAATGGAATTTGTAAGTGATGGTTGTTTAGAATTAACAGGGTATCAACCAGAAGACCTCATTATGAATAAAAATGTTTCTTATATAGATTTAATACATCCTGAAGACCGGCAAATGGTCTGGGACATAATTCAAAAAGCTTTAAAAGAAAAAGAACATTTTAAAGTTATTTATAAAATAATTACTGCAGATTCCAAAATAAAACATGTTTGGGAGCAGGGAAAAGGTATATTCTCTCCAGAAGGGGATTTAATTGCATTGGAAGGTTTCATAACAGATATTACAAGGCGTAAGAGAGCAGAAACAGATCTTAAAAAGTCAGAACTGTATTACAGAACTATTTTTGAAAACACTGGAACTGCGACATTAATATTTGGGGAAGATACTATTGTTTCCCTTGCAAATAGTGAATTTGAAAAGCTTTCAGGGTATTTAAAAGAAGAAATGGAAGGTAAAAAGAGCTGGATAGACCTTATAGCTGAAGAAGACCTGGAAATGGTGAGGAATTACCATAGTTTAAGAAAAATTAACCCTGATTCAGTCCCTCAAAATTATGAAACTAAATTGATTAATAAACAGGGCGACATTAAGGATGTATACATAACTGTTGCATTAATTCCCAATACTAAAAATCGTGTGGTTTCTTTTTTAGATATTACAGCGCGTAAAAAAACAGAAGAGTCGTTAAAGGAAAGTGAAAACCGCTATCGAGAATTACTGGAAAATTCTTTTGATGCGGTCGTAATTCACGACGGTAATAAAATTATATCTGCAAATACAGTAGCAATGCAACTTTTAGGGGTAAAAACTCCTGAAGAATTCATTAATATTCCATTAATTGAGTTTATACATGGAGAGTACCATAAAACGGTGATGGAACGTGTGCAAAAAATGTTAAAAGATGGTGAGACGCTTCCACCAATTGAAGAAAAATTCTTACGTGCAGATGGAACACCTATTGACGTAGAAGTTTTAGCAACTGGATTTACCTACAACGGTGAAAATGCTGTTCAAGTTGTTTTCCGTGATATAAGTAGACGTAAAAAAATAGAGAAAGATATTAAAGCGTCACTTGAGGAGAAAGAACTCTTTTTAAAAGAGATACATCACCGAGTTAAAAATAATCTGCAGATAATTTCAAGTTTACTCGATCTACAGAGAAATTACGTTGATCACAAAGAAACGGTTAATGTTTTACATGGAAGTAAAAATAGGGTTAAATCAATGGCTATGATTCATGATATGCTTTATCAATCCGCTGATCTGGCAAATATAGATTTCTCTAATTACATAAAAAACCTGGTTCAGGATTTATTTTACTCTTATGGTGCAAACAATGTTAAACCTATTATCGATGCAGAAGAAGTTTTCTTAAATATTGAAACTGCAATTCCCTGCGGATTAATAATAAACGAACTGGTTTCTAACAGCTTGAGATATGCCTTCCATGATAATAAGTCTGGAGAAGTATTCATAAGTCTTCACCAGCATGATAAATATTTGGAACTTATCGTTGCTGATAATGGTATCGGCCTTTCAAAGGACATCAATTTTGAGAATATACAAACTTTAGGTTTACGACTGGTGAATATGCTTATAAAGCAGTTGGAAGGGTCAATAGAATTAGAAAGAGATGCAGGAACAACATTTTACATAAGATTTATGGAATTGAAGTATAAAAAAAGGTTTTAAGTGGGAGATTGAGAATGAAAGAAGATCTTAAGATCATTATACTGGAAGATGTTCAGTATGATGTTGAGTTAATAGAGTACGAACTGCGCCGTGAAGGTATAAACTTCACATCTAAACAGGTAGAAATAGAGGAAGATTTCATTGAAGGGCTTGATATATTTAAACCAGATGTGGTACTGGCCGATCATTCTCTTCCTAAATTTGATGGTGTTTCAGCTTTAGAGATTGCTAAAAAAATAGCTCCTGAAATTCCATTTATTTTTGTAAGTGGGAAAATAGGTGATGAATTCGCGGTGGACATGTTGAAAAAGGGTGCTACAGATTATGTCTTTAAAAATAACCTTACAAAATTAGTACCTGCAGTTAAAAGAGCCATTACAGAACGTGATGAGTTAACTGAACTTAAAAAAAGTAAAAAAGAGTTACAGAACGCCTTAAGAGAAAAAGAAATGCTTTTAAAAGAAATTCATCACAGGGTTAAAAATAATCTTATTATGATATCAAACCTGCTTGAGCTTCAGTCCCACTATATCAATGATAAAACCGATTTTAATTTTTTCAGGGAAAGTCAAAATCGAGCAAATTCAATGGCCCTTATACATGAAAGATTTTATCAATCAGCAGATCTTAAAAGCATTGATTTTGGAGATTATATCTGTACTCTAGCAACGGATTTAGTTAGTACATATGTGACAGATTCTGGACAGATTAACCTGATTACTGATGTGGAAAATATCTTTTTAGATATTGATACTGCAATTCCATTAGGTTTGATATTAAACGAATTACTAACAAACAGCTTGAAATATGCATTCCCAGCTATCTGTGGCTGCGGGTCAGCAGATGGAACATCTGCCAGTCCATCTTGTGCAATTCAAGAGTCTATAAATAAAATACCTACCATCGCTGTAATGTTCAATAGAATAGGTGATGAATTTGAATTAATTATTAAAGACAATGGAATAGGATTTCCAGAAGATTTAAACTATAAAAAAACAGGCACATTAGGATTAGAACTTGTTAATAGGATTACAAAACAGATAGATGGCTTTATAGAGCTGAATACATTAGAAGGGACTGAATTTAAAATTACATTTAAAGAATTAGAGATCTAAGGAGGCATTCAATGTCTGGTAAAAAAATTATGATAGTTGAAGATGAAGTTATTATGGCAATGGCTGTTGAACAGAAATTAATGGATCTGGGATATAACATTGTAGACACAGTTGATCGGGGTGACGATGCAATCAAACGCGCAAAGCAGTTAAGGCCGGATCTGATATTGATGGATATAATATTAAAAGGGGATATGGATGGTATAGAAGCTGCACAGCAAATTCACGATGATCTGGATATTCCAGTTATATATTTAACAGCATATTCAGACGATGAAGTCTTAAAACGCGCTCGGATTACAGAACCTTATGGGTATATGGTTAAACCATTTAGAACCAGTGAAATGAAAGCCCACATTGAAATGGCCCTTTACAAACATGAATCAGAAAAGAGAAATAGTGAAAATATTAAAAGGAAAATACTGGCTGACTATTACGACTTTGTTTTAACAGCTCTACCTCAATATGATGAGGCTTCCCCGGAAGGACTTAAGGATATGCTCTTAAATATACTAGAAAAACGGTTAGAAGAAGAATTTAAACCTAATTTTGATGAAGAAATGACTGATGAATTAAATGAGGAACCTGATGTTCTATTCAATTATTATCTTACATGGCTATCTGATTTATTCAACAGCTTCGGTATACAAAATGAGCTCCTGTTCAATGATCAGGGGTATTATATAGAATTTTTAAACTGCCCGTGGAAAGAGGAGGCTAAAAAGAAAAATGTCTTTTGCCTTAATTGTTACGCAATAATGAACAGCAGCTTTAAATGGATAGAATTTGAGGGGTGTGTAGATCAAAGGACAACTATAGCAGACGGATCTAAATCATGTATTTTNNCTAAAAAATAAGTATATATATTTTTTTATACTTTTAAACAGTATAATGCTGCTATTTTAGATAGAAATATTAAATAACATGTTTCCATGATTTACATGCTATTTTCTTTGTCAGTTGCATTTTATATTGGTAATCGATCTTTAATTAAGTTTAACTGCCATAATTAACTTCTTTTTAAATTTAAATAGTTTTACTAAATCCAAAGATGAAAATAAGGTAAATATTTATTTTATGAAAACAAGTTAAAACAGTGGTGATTTCATGAGTCTAAAAAATTTAAAAGGAAAAATAATTAGATTAAGAAAATCAAGGCGGTTTCCAGATAGATTTGATCCATTTGACTGGGTTCCAACTGATGAAAAAAAGTTAGAATCTATTAAAATTATTCATGATGTCTCTGGGGATTTTATCGTGCTAAAACTCAACAGTATTCTGGATGAAGATAAAGATATGGATCAAGCCAGAGACGAGGATATTGTGTTTAGGGGTTCTTCCCTTGATGAGTGCATTGAATATTTAAACTCTCAAAATGTTATTATAAACTTTGTCACATGTTGTTAATCTGCAATAGGCAAATCAGATAATTTATTTTTATCAAGCTTAAAACTGCTAGAATAAGCATTAAATAGTACAATTATGGGATTAAGGTGGAAAATAGCGAATAAAATGTGTTAAAATATGCTTTTAGCAATACCTAAATTTAATTTAAAATTAAATAGAATAATTTAATATAAAAGGTGAGCATATGGAGATAGAAAAATTCGTATTGAATAAAGGATCAAACAAGAGGGTTGAAATTATAGATATGACCCATGATATTAATGATATTTTAACTAAAAGTAAAATAAAAGATGGTCTGATCAATATTTTTGCCAAGCATTCAACTGCTGGAATTGTCATAAATGAAAATGAATCGGGACTCATGAAAGATTTTCAAAATGCCATTGAGTCTTTAATTCCAGAAAATAATAATTATTTGCATGATAGAATAGATAATAACGCAGATTCTCATATAAGATCATTTTTTATTGGAAGTAGTGAAACCATTCCTGTAGAAAATGGCCATTTAAACTTAGGGACATGGCAAAGTATTTTTTTCATTGAACTGGATGGTCCTAGAAACAGGAAATTTGTAATCACTGTTATGGGAGAATAAAATCAACTGTTTATTTTTAAATTAAAGTTTTTTAAATTGTATTTGGGATATATTTAGATATATATTGTAGTTGAAAATAAAAAATAAGTTGAATAATGGGTATAT
>DADN01000126.1:6892-9351 GCA_002509665.1 Methanobacterium sp. UBA8 | reverse complement strand
TCCAGTTTCATGACAAATCGCTGCACAACAAGGGGAATATTGACAGTTCCTAAGTAATATACTGGAAAAACAATGCCAATCATGTCTGCATCAGTTGTTATGTTTTTTTTATCCATTAAAGACTGTATTGCTATCAAATTACCGCCCATTTTCTCTGCAATATCCCTTGCTACAACTAATGAATTCCCAGTCCCTGAGAAATAGTAAATTTCTAGGTTCATGACAAAACCTTTTTATTCGTTTATAAGTCAAATAACCTGCCGAATTCTTCAACCATCTCGGCAATTTTTTCATCACGTTGTTTATTCCATACTACTATCCCTGTTCCAGATATTACTGCGCCTTTGTTCAGGCAAATTCCCTTCATTTGACCAACTGCGCGGGTCCCACCAGTCCAGTTAAAACGCATGGCTTTTGTAACAAAACATGCCACTTTTTTATCTTGAAGCGATGCAACCTGTTCCATATATACTTTCATGGCAGGTGCAAGGGAAAAGGCATGTACAGGCGCTCCAAAAATCAATGCATCGTACTTACCTACATCCGGAGGATTTTCAATCTTTATATCTTTACCCTGCGGTTTATCTCCTCCCATCATTTTCACCCTCTGGATTTCTACCTCATTACCAGATGCCGAAAGCTTCTCCCAAAGTTTTTGAGCGACTTCACAGGTGTTACCTGTTTGTGAATGAACAACAATACCTATTTTCATAGTATACTCCCCTTTTATTAATCTAAATCAAACAATCCACTGAATTTTTCAACCAGATCCTCAATCTGCTTTTCACGGTTTTTATTCCAGATTACAATTCCAGTTCCAGAAACAGTAGCCCATTTAGATTCGCAAATTTCCTTCATTTCACTAATTGCACGGTTTCCACCGGTCCAGCCAAATGGCAAACCCTTTGTAACAAAACATGCCACAGTTTTACCTGTAAGAGATGAAACCTGTGTTAAATAAGCTTCCATTACTTTTGAAAGGGAAAATGCATGTACCGGCGCTCCAAATATGACCCGATCATATCCATTTAAATCAGGAGGATGTTTGATGATGCTATCTTTACCTGGGACATCCTGTCCTTCAGATAATCTCAATTGTTGAATATCTACGGTATGCCCATCTGCAGAAAGTTTTTCTTCGAGTCTCTGGGCAACAAAATGTGTATGGCCAGTTCTGGAATGAATGATAATTCCCACTTTCATAATATACTCCACCCAAAGTCTTCAATGAAATTGGTTTATTTTAAACCGTATTTATAGTTTTATAAAACTTATTAACCACATTGAATACTGAATCTTTTATTTACACAGCCGTTAAGAAGTATCTGCAGGTCTTTGGTTAATCAATGTTATTATACCTAAAAATATGCATAATAAGTATTAATGGAGCTTAAACATTATTATTCATATTCTGCATTATATTTCTCCTTAATTCTTTTTAATGCATAAATTTGATTACAAACTCATTCCACTCTTTTCAAGTTTTTTATTATATCGGTAAAGCTGTGCTGTCACGTATCCTAAGAATACAAAAATTAGAATAATAAACAGCATCAATGCTGATTTAATTTCATCAGAACCGCTTTCAAAAACTCGATAGAATATAACTATTTCTAAAGGCACCAGAATACCGACAGTCTTGATCAATCGATTATTCCTCTCAATTAATGATTTAGTATCTGCATAAATACTAGGCCTTTCATTTTCATAGGGTTTACACCATATATACCATGGAATGATTTTATCATCTGCTAATTGCCAACCATCTTCTTTAAAGAGCTCAAAATAATTATTTCCCACGCTAATTTGATAATCAACACAGTACCTTATCTTCCTGCTTTCTCCTTTTTCAAATTTAAAGACTATATAAGCAAAACCTACACTGACCAGATTCCAGCCATCCAGTTCCATCTCCTCAAGCCAGTTTTCTATTTTTTCTGGGTTCCAGCCCCACCACCAGTGCCAGGCAGTTTTAGTTTCTCTCATTTTAATCCCCAATCCGTAAAAACTTATATTTTATATGCATCAGCTAGTTAATAACAAAATTTTAAATATCAAAGCTTCATCTCGCTTTTTTCCAGTTTTCTATTATACCGATAAAGCTGCATCATAATGTACCCTAAGACTAAAATCATTAAAAAAAGCAGCCCTAACCCTATTCCAATGTAACCACCATTAAATGTGGAGTAAAATACAATTATATCCATGACTATCAAAACCCCAACAATCCAAAGCTGGCGGTTGTTTCTCTCAATTAAGGATATCGTATCAGTATAAATACGAGGCCTTTCATTTTCATAAGATTTACGCCAAATATACCATGGAAGGATCCCATCATCAGCTAGTTCCCATCCATACTCTTTAAAAAGCTCAAAATAATTTTCATCAACATTTTCTTGATAGTCGACGCAGTACCTCATCTTCCTGCTTTCTCCCTTTTCAAATTTAAAGACTATATA
>DADN01000126.1:0-6871 GCA_002509665.1 Methanobacterium sp. UBA8 | reverse complement strand
ACAGTTTTAATTTCATTCATGCTAATTCCTCATTTCATTTTACCGAGACTTAGAATTTCTTCTAAACGTGCCAGTTCAAGTTTTTGTATAATTTTCCCCTAATTTTTTTATAAATAATCCATCTTGAATGTCTTACCATGACATGGATAAACAGTATTTATGTTTAATTTTCTTAATTTTTCAAAACTATCATTTACTGCCACCATATCACCCATAATGGAATTAATAACTGGTTTTTTTGTATTTTCAAGTAGATCACCACAAAATAGATTTCCATCTTCTGTTAAAATCCCAATAGAACCCTCTGAATGTCCAGGAATATGAATAACNNCCGACTTACTTAACTTAATGAAAGGTAATGAAAATACTATTCGGGTAATAAAATTGACTTTTCTGTTATAGGACATATCACCTTTTTCTACCATTTCTAAATCATTTTTATGCATAGATATTTTGGCAGTGTGTTTTTACGAAGATATGCAGCATTTCCAGTATGATCAGAATCCCCGTGGGTTATCAAGATAAGTTTAATGTCTCCAAGTTTACAGCCCACATTTTTAATTTCTTTTTCAAGTTCATCGCGCTTATTTGAAGGCCCTGTATCGATTAAAAATAATCATTATCCAATTTAACAAGGTAACAATTCACAGTGCCCCATTTCAAACCCATATTGAGCGTAGTGATTTTAATCACTTGCGACATGTTTCCCCCCTTTAAATGTAATTAATCATTTTTGTCCTGCAATATCATCTGCATTTGCATATGGATGAGAATACCTCTCATTCTCTTCAGTGTATACTTTAAAAAAACGCGAAGATTTAATTTGAACCGCTTTTTCTGGACAATAATTTAAACATGCATAACAAAAAAAGCACTTCACATCCTTCTGCCATACTGGTTTTGCATCAATCATTTTTATTTTTCCAGATAAACAAACTTTTTCACATGTCCTGCAGCCAGTACATTTTGAATCAGCGTAAAAATCATAATTGAACATCTTATTAAAAAATGGCAAGAAGGGAGAGAGAACAGAAAAACCAGGGATAGCGACTGTAAATTTAGTATCCTTTTGAAGGACAATTTTTTTATTTATAACGATATCCTGGATGTAATCAAGTTTATTTTGGACTTCTAGTTCTATTTCTGCTATTTGATCTGCTGTTGCTGCCTTAAATTCTTTAGATTTTGGATCATTTGAGGCCATATTTAAATTAAAAAATGCATCTAAACCCTTGCCTTTTTTCTTTAAGATTTTTTCAAGGTCTTTAAATGCCCTGTGCCTGGTACCAATCCTTGTAACTGCTGCAAAAATGTATTCTGCTGAATTTAAGTTAAGTTTGGGGAGAAATTCCATTACTGGCCTTGGAATCATTGCAAGATGAATTGGAAAAACAAATCCCACTGTATCTGCACTAGTTTTAATATTTTCATTGTTTAAAAGGCTTACAATTGGAATAAGTTTTGCTTTTGGAATTCTTTTTTGCAACTCTCTGGCTACATGCAGCGAATTACCAGATCCTGAAAAATAATATATTTCTGTACCCATAGAAAAATCCACCTTTTTATATTTAAAGATCTAATCATCTTATTTTCCTTATTGTAGAAGATCATTTACAAATCCATCGCANNTAATGTCATCTCCAGAAATAACGTTCATTACTGCCTTTATCTGGAAAGTGCTGTTTTCAGAGATAGGGGCGATTTGTTTTTTAATCAGCACATTATCAGTCGTGTGTGGGTCGCCTGTAGCAAAAACCCCTAATTTAGTGCTTTCTACAGGTTTCAGTATTTTTAAATATGCATTAACCGCAGCACTAATATTTCCTGCATATATAGGCCCACCTACAACTATAACATCATATTTTGAAGTATTAGATGCTGTTGCACTCTTAATGCCTGCTAAATCGACTTTGTATCCCTCGGCTTTTAGATCGCTTGCAATTCTGCCTGCCACATTTTTGGTATTTCCAGTAATGCTCGGGTCATAAACTACCAGTGCATTCCCTACAATTGCCCCATTTGGATTCAATGTTTCTGAAACAGTTGCACGGTTACTCATATCATAGGAAATGTATGAAATTGCCCCTAAAGCTATTACTACAACTAATATTATTCCTATTCCGATAATCATCAAAGTTTTCATGATATTCCACCCCCTAATGATTTTCCAGCTCTCCTAAAAATAATACCCAGTAAAATTCCCGAAATTATTAGTACTGGACAATAAATAGCGATTACAACTATTTCATACATTACAATGTCATAATTCATTAAATATACTCCAAACAAAGATCCAAGGGATAAAATAAACCCTATAATGAAAATCCACCGTAATGCTCTCTCAATTTTCCCCCCTTCAAAAACAGGAGTAATGGAAATTAAAGCTACACTCATCATTAAGTATGCTACAGATTCAAGAGCTACGAAGATTCCGTGAGGATTATACATTGAAAAAAGAGATAAACCTGCTGTTTCCCCATGCATTACGCTTGGTAGAGTTACTGTCCATAATATGAAGTAATCGGTAGTAATCACGGTTGCATAGATCAGTGCAAATGCTAAACCAATCAAACTGAATATTTTCTTTTCAAGGGAAGTGTAATAGTGGATACAAGCCATTAAAATTACAAATACTGGTGCTAGCAGAAATGCAGGAATAAAAAGTACGTAATCTATGGCTTTATAGTAAGTCCAAATATAATTAACCATTCCAGGGTAATAATCCCATGAACTGGAACCGAACATGCCCATTATAATAAATACCGCGGCTAATAGTGCTGTAAGAATCGCTGCCCAGAATCCAAGTCGATTAACCATTTTACTAAGATTTTTTCTAGCTTCTATATATTTCTCCTGATTTAATTTTAATTGAACCATTACTTTATCCCCCTTATTATTCAATTTTGTTTATACAACCCCTAATTAACATTTAATTTCATTTTGTTTCAGCTTTTTACTGTATCGATAGTATTGTGCTATTAAGTATCCGTAAAAGGCAAGTGATAAGATTAACAGTGCGGATATTAATTTAGTACTGTCAAAATTGCCAATGAACACTAAATATAATAAAAATAGACTTATAAACACCCCAATAAAGACATTCCTAATCTGGCGGTTATTTCTTTCAATTAATGATTTAGTATCAGTATAAATATCAGGCCTCTCATATTCATAGGATTTACGCCATATATACCATGGAGCGATATTTTCATCCACTAATACCCAACCATCTTCTTTAAAAAGCTCAAAATAATTATTTTCAACATTATTTTGATGATCAACACAGTATCTCATTTTTCTACTTTTTCCTTTTGCAAATTTGAACCTTAAAATATAATCAACTTTAGATAGATTCCATCCACCCCATTCCATTTCCTCAAGCCAATTTTCAAATTTTTCTATTTCCCACCCTGTCCACCAGTGCCAAACAGTTTTAACTTCTTTCATCTTAACTCCTCATTTCATTTTTACCATGCTCAAGAAGTTCTTTTAAACGTTCAAGTTCTAATTTCAGTACAATTTTCCCTTTTTCACTGAGTTCATAGATTTTTTTACGATCTTCTTCTGCAACTGGTGTTATCAATCCCTCTTTTTCCATTCGGGAAAGGTTTCCATACATGGTTCCTGCACCGATCTTAATACGGCCATTTGTGAGCTTTTCAACATGCTGCATTATTCCATACCCATGTCTTGGCTCATTTAAAGATATGAGAACATAATAAGCCGCTTCAGTCAATGGCAAATATTTATTTTGCAATTTTTTCGTATCCATATTAACCCCTGATGTATATCGTGACGCGTTATATCACACTACGGTATATCACATGACGTTATATATAAATCTATCTAAAATAGTACAAAAAGTGAAATAATTTTCACGATATTTATATTATCAAAAAAAATCATCTATAAACTGGAAAACCTTATTATTAATAAAAAAATATCAGCTATAATATCTAACTGAAAAACCTTATTTTTAAAATAAACACCTAAAAAGACAGGATTAACCTTATTTAAAATAATACCAGTAATTACCACCCGTCTCTTTTTGTATATCCTCATCAGATGTGAAAGCAATTTGTATTTCATCTAAAACATCTTCAGGATATCCATTGGCCTTTAATTCAGAAATAGTAATCTCTTTTAGTTCATTTAGCAAACCATTATTTTCTGCTTCTTTCAATTCACTGTCTTTTTCAAATAAATACCATATTACAAGATATTTGGGGTTAATACCTATTGAACCATAATGAAAATTACTGAAAATCATAGGTTTTCTATCTTTTACCATATCCATGACTTTACTGGTGGAAATGTTTATAATCCTGTTGAATTTATGCTCAATTTTCCTTTCGGCATCCCATTCTTTTCTAAGTTTCTCGTTTATACTACCACCCCAAAAACAGTTAGTATATATGAAACTCAGCTGATTAACACGCCCGAAAGATTAGTATCTTTTAACCAACTTCTCAAAACATTGTTAAACAATTCAGGGTTTTCAATATTCCATAAATGCCCTACCTTCAAAGCCATTGCCCCTTTAGAATTTGGAAGCACATTTAAGAGATTTAGAGCAGATTCATTAACAATTTTATAATCCTTTTCACCTGTCATCACCAGTACAGGCACATCTGCATGTTCAAGGTTATCCGGCATTTTAAAAAGTATAGTTTCCCTGAGGATTTTATCTAAAGAACATGGTTCAATAACATACGTGGCTTCCTTAAACTTACTGCGGAGATTTTTTGGTATGTTGTAAGATCTGACATAACTCATTATACGAATAGTTTTGTTTTTATCAGGTAAATAAAGTGCAATAAGATTGTCCAGGAGCTCTAAAAATGATTCAGTCGGTTGAGAGTTGCGTACAATAGCCCCACTGATTAAAGCATGATTTACGACTTCAGGAGCCGTGTTTAAAATTTGAACTCCAATTTGAGCACCCAGTGACAGTCCCACAAGATGGGCCTTTCCATTTTTGGCCTTATTTTTTATTATATCAATAATCGTATCTGCAGCACTTTGTACACTAAATGACTTTACTCCAGCACTTTTTCCATGTCCAGGCAGGTCAGGAATAATACAGTGATAATCACTGAATGCTTTTAATTGTTCATCCCACATCCAACCGGCTATTCCATCGCCGTGGAGAAATATTATTGTTTCATCGTTGTTTTTACCTGTTTCTTTGATATATAAACTCATAATTTCTCACTTAGAAAAAATAATTGACTTAATTTTATATTCTTTTTTTATTTTAATAAGTTTATTCAAATCACAGCTTCAATAAAGTATCAGGTAATTGATCATCATTTATCCATGCCCTTACAACATTACTGAAAAGTTCTGGTGATTCTAAAGGCCAAGCATGGCCTAAATTAGCCACTTTGTAAGCTTTAGAGTTTGAGAGGCATTTATTTAAGTCTAAAGCGGATTCATAGAAAACTTTAAATTCTTTTTCTCCCGTCAGTACCAGCACCCTGTTCTTTGATCTGCATAAATTTTCAGGTATTCGAAATGAACCGTTTTCACGAGTAATATTATTTAAAGAACTCCATGTCAATGCTTTTGTATCTTTTTTAACGTCTTCAAAATATTCTAAAGATATAGACTGCATCTTCATGCCCATTTTTATGAAAAAATCAATATCCTTAATGCGCATGAAAATTTTATGAAAAATATCCATAAATATTGAAAGGCTGGACCTGACTTCGCGGATCAGTGCCCCTGTAATCACTGCATGATCTACAACCTCCGGAGCCGTACTTAATATTTGAACAGCTACCTGTGCGCCAAGAGATAATCCAACAATATGCGCTTTTCCCCCATGCGCCCTTTCTTTAATAATATCAATGACTTCATTTGCAGCACTTTCCATGGTAAAAGGCTTTATTTTTATACTTTTTCCATGTTCAGAAAGGTCTGGGACCAGACAATGATAATCTTTTAATGATTGTACATGTTTATCCCACATCCAACCGGAAGGCATGCCTGCATGGAGGAACATAATGGTTTCACTGTTGTTTTTGCCTGTTTCTCTAAAGTATAAGCTCATTATAATGGCCTCGCTATAATAAAAGTTATAATACAATTGTATTAACATATTATTTAAGTTTATACTCTTACTCTAAAATAGATTAACATCATTTCCACCTAATTTAAATATAAAGACAATATTCAAATCTAATACATATATAAAAGATTATAACTTATTTTTTTAAAATTAAACACCTATTTAAGGGAGTTTTGACCGTTTAACTCATTGAATATTTTTTAAAATCATACCACAAATTGACAGCAACATACAATTATCATGATGTACATATTAAAGTCATACTAATGGAGTCATTTATATGAATTATCCTCATTTAATGGGAAATAAAAAAGTAAAGTGGGTTGATACAGAATGGTTAGAAGATAATCTGGATAGCAATCTCCTTATATTCGATGTTCAGCCCGATGTACATGATTACATAAAAGAACATATCTATAACGCGTTTTATTTTAATGAATGGTTTCTTAGAGAGATGCAATGTAATGACCCTACTAGGTACATACCTCCAGAGGCCATTCAACTATTATTTGGAAAATTGGGCATTAGAAATGATAAACCTATTCTTTTCTATACTGGCAGAGGTTCCTATTCAAAAAAAGGAGACGGGTGGGGGCAGACCATGGCAGCCTATTCACTGGTTAGATTCGGCCATGAAAATGTCTATATTTTAGATGGAGGCATAGACAAGTGGAAAAAGGAAGAAAGAGGGTTAACAAAAGTATTTCCCACTGTAGAAGAATCTAAATTTGAACTAGAGGTTCAAAAAGAGTATTACATTGAATATGAAGAATTTAAGGATACTAAAGACAATGAAGA
>DADN01000189.1 GCA_002509665.1 Methanobacterium sp. UBA8 | reverse complement strand
AACGCTTCGCGTTTGGGGCATGTGAAAATTGGAAATTTTCACGGTTGAAAATCTTTGATTTCCAAGAGGTTAGAAAATGCTGTCAAATCAAAGCTGGAGAAAAATGCTGCGCATTTTTCTACTCGTAAAAAAATCAGAGATTTTTTTAAGATTTGACACAACGAAAACTTTGTTTTCGTATGCTTTGCATTTTCTAAAATTTATAAATTTCTGCAGTCCTCAAAAACTCTACAAATTTAAGGGAGTTTTTGAGGATTTTTAAGTCAATAAATTAAAGTAGAGATTTAAACCCATATGCAATAGCTATCTTTACAAATGCATCTTTTGGTACAACTACTATGTTCCCCTTAGCATATTGTGTAGTAGCTGCCTGTAAAAGTGCTGAAAATTTGTTTTTATCCTTTATAGCATTTATCATTGGCTTCATAACTGACTCTACAGCTTTTCCTCTGCTCATACCGCCACTATACTGTTCATTTCGTACGAAATCTATAGAACTACCAGTAACGTCTGTACCGTTAACATATATAGGCCCAATAGACTTTATCAATGCATCTACAGCTTCGGGCGTTACTATTACAACAACATCAGTTTTATAACCTTTATTGTATTGAACAATTTCCTGAGCTACCTTAGCATCATACTCAGTATCTGCCCACCAAAGAGAATCATGAAGATAAAGTTTGGTATCCCCTTGTGCTTTTAACTCCGCAGGAGGATCTACAGTTGGAGATGCCAGAAGATGAGGATAGATCGGAGTAATGTTTTTAACACTCCCATTATGAGTGCCAATTACAAAAGCCATATCTACAGCCCCAATACCGGGTCTCTTTTCTGAAGGGTCTGCACAAAGAATAAGTATATTGTGGTCCCCTTGAAGCACATTTACATCTGCAGATGTAGTTTCATATTCATAAGCTACCACTACGATACCTGCAATGAAAATAAGTAGAATGATAATAGCAATTTTCTTTTTCCATGACATAATTTAACCTTCAACTTAAACTTAATTGATAAGAATAGTAGTAGTCATTCATGCCATATAACCTTTGATGATCAAAGGTATTACTTTAATCAAAATCAATTAATAAGCATTCTTATTAACAAATCCTTTGATTAAAGTTAGGAAAAATATTCTTACATCTAAAAATAAAGTCCAGTTTTCTACATAATAAATATCAAATTCTATTCTTTTTTTAATGGAAGTATTTCCTCTCCATCCATGTACCTGAGCCCAGCCACTCATCCCGGGACGTACATGGTGCTTAATCATGTAATCTGGAACCTCTTCACGGAACTTTTCTACAAAATAAGGACGTTCTGGTCTAGGACCTATCAAGCTCATATCCCCTTTTAATATGTTAAAAAGCTGTGGAAGTTCATCAATACTTGTTTTACGGATAAATGAACCGAATCTGGTGGTACGAGGGTCATCTTTAACTGTCCATTGATGTTTCTCTGCTCCTTTGTCCTGAATTTCCATACTGCGGAACTTATACATCACAAATTTTTTCCTGTTAAACCCTATTCTCTCCTGTTTGAAGATAATTGGCCCTGGAGAAGTCAATTTTATTATAATGGTTGTTAAAAGCAGGACAGGAGACAGAAGAGTGATGCCAGTTATAGCAAATAAAAGATCTGAAATTCTTTTTACTACTTTCTTAAAGGAACTGTCCAGAGGAACGTATCTAACATCTATAATCGGAATATCATCTATCATGTCGATATAATGTTTTGCAGGGAAGTATCTATAATAATCCGGTACAATTTCTGCCTTTACCCCATATCGTTCACATAAATCTATAATAGACTCCAGAAGGACATAATGCCTCGGTGATATTGTTATAATTACTTTATCTACTTGATTTGTCAAAATAACATCACATAAATCATCAATGGTTCCTATTACCTGAGAATCTGCAATTTTATGTCCTTTTTCAATATTATCATCCAAAAATCCAATTATATCATATCCAAGAGATTCACGCTGATTGAGTTTAGTTGCAACCTTTTCACCTAATACACCTCCCCCAATCATCAGAATATATTTAATGTTAAAACCCTTACTACGTATAAATCGAAGCGATTGTCTAAATATGATTCTTTCAATGCTAGAAAATATTGTACTGAATACAGCAAATAATGCAAGTAAATATCTGGAGTAATCAATTTGTTCAATTATAAATAAAAACGTTACAAGCATTAATAATCCCATAGCATTTGCTTTAATTATGTTTAAAGGCAAGGATCTAACGCTTTTATCTCTCTGAGGCTTATATAAACCAAAAATATCATAAAGTAAAATATATAAAGGTATAATAACTAAAAGAGATAGCAAATAATACCCGAATCCTAAATTAGGCTCATGCATAAATAGATTACTTTGGAAACGGACAAACCATGCGAATATCAATGAAAACGCGATTACCACCATGTCTATAATTACTAGAGATAGATTAAAAAATCTTTGATTTTGCCTTATCATTCCATCACCAATTTATCAATATATCCTATTTAGATAGTTGTGAAACAGGTTCTTTTGGATTCTTATTAGGCATAATCATGCCATAGTTCATTCTTAAAGTGTTTAAAGATAGTTTCAATCCATACATTCCCCATATTCCCGTATACGTAATAGCGGTTATGATTCTAGAATATTCATCTTTGTAATGTTTGTTGTAGAAGATATACATTGCCCTATAAAACTCATATATAAGCTTGTTTTTTTGTTTACTACTTGCTCCCTTGTAATGAATTATTTCAGCATCACTGTAATACACTATTTTCCAGCCGGCAGCTTTAATTCTATAGCACCAGTCAATATCTTCACCATACATGAAGAATGTTTCATCCAATAGCCCTATTTGGCGAGTAGCAGCAGATCTTACCATCATGAAAGCTCCAACTAAACAATCGACTTCATAAGTTTCATTTTCATCAAGATAAGTGAGATTATACCTTCCAAAACGTTCACTTTTTGGAAAAATATATGATAAACCGGTCATTCGATAAAATGAAACATTGAAATCAGGGAAACTTCTTCTACATGCCTTATCCAATTTACCATCAGGTAAAACAACTTTGCATCCTACTGCACCTACAGTATCATCACTTTCCATATAATCTATACATTTTTCAAGGCAATCGTCAACAACTATAGTGTCAGAATTGAGTAATAATATGTATTTAGAAGAGATTTGATTTAAAGCCAAATTATTTGCATAAGCAAAGCCTTTATTTTCTTCATTTGCAATAAATTTGATTAAGTTACTTTCTGATTCTTCAAAGAAGTCTTCCTGTAAATTTTCGAGACTGCTGTCATTTGATGCATTGTCCACCACATATATTTCATAACTGAAAGGATAGTTTTTACTGATTACAGATTCTATGGTTTGTTTTGTCAAATCATAGGTACGATAGTTCACTATTATTATAGATAAATCCATAAATTCCGCCTCTATATAAAATACTCTACTTGAGAGTTGAAACATTCAATCTGAAATAATAATTTTTCTAGTTTTTTGATTACTAGATTGAAATGTTATTTAACATTTCAGGAGGTTATAATAATATATTAAAATAAGAAAGATAAGCTTTACTATACAATTAAGATACGATAATAACTTTAATTGTATTTTTAATATAAATAATTGTTTTAGGCTATATATTAAAAGAATATTAATTATTTTTTTTATGGATATAAAATATTTAGAAAAAATTAAATTTAATGATAACA
>DADN01000068.1:15740-15916 GCA_002509665.1 Methanobacterium sp. UBA8 | reverse complement strand
CGATAACATCTAAAAATTCAACGATAACCTTTACACACATATCTAGACATGAAAGTTAATTTATAAATCATTTAATGAATTAATTTGTTAATATGATAATGACAAAAGAAAATAAATAATATTTTTAAATAAAAAATTTTATAAAATTTTAGCAGCTAATTCAATATCTGATGCTT
>DADN01000068.1:0-15606 GCA_002509665.1 Methanobacterium sp. UBA8 | reverse complement strand
AACCATATCATATAAAATTATCGCTTATTTTAGTATTATTTCAAAAATTATATAATTATCATTCATTTAAAACCTATTTGTATAATTTTTGATACTATATAAAAAAAGGGAGTAACTAAATAACTTAAAAGATAAATTTACTTTTAATAAGTACTCAACTTCGTATATGGACCTTAAAATTGATTTATTACTTGGACATAAAACGTATAATGTTATATTTTACTTGATAATTACAATTAAAAGTTCTAAAACTTTAAATTTCAAAATAGTTGGGGTTTTGACCGGGATCTTAAATAATTTACTCTTTAGTGTCTTCACTTTTTGAAATAGGCAGGGGTTATTTGAAGATGGATGTGAAATTCCTCTTCGTTTTCATCGTTAAAAATTAAGTAATNNGTTTTCATCGTTAAAAATTATGTAATATTCTTTTATGTGGATAAATTTAAAGTTTAATGAACACTAATTTATTGAACTTCTTGAATTAGTTGTTTGAAAAGAAATCTTATATTTAAGTTAAATTTAAAAAATAAAGTTACATGGGCTTACATGTCCATAAAATGGGGAAAAATACAGTTATTTTTGGAAAAAAAGCTTATAATATCTTAATTTATCTTTAGTTCCAGACTTAATTATAAAGATTAAATATAAGATCGTATAAATTGGAATATGAATATCATAAATTAAACTATATTTTTAAATATCTAATTAAATTACTTAATTTAACTTTAAGATTATTTTAAACCACTTTTTAAAGAAAATCCGGAGATAGAAATGATAGCAATTAAAGTTTTAAGATATGATCCAGCTAAAGACGAAAAGCCATACTATGAAACCTATGAAGTTGAGGAAACGGAAAAAATGAAAGTCCTCGATGCTTTAAACNNACCATAAATATAATGCAGGTATAGCTTACAGGTGTTCATGCAGGGCTGGACAGTGCGGATCATGCGCTTTAAAGATAAACGGCGAAGTTAAACTGGCATGTAAGGCTGAAGTAGAGGATAATGCAGTTATTGAACCTCTTGATTTTGATGTTTTAAAGGACCTGGTTGTAGATCGAAGCGAAATTGAAAACAAGATCAAAAAGATGAAACTCTCTTTAAGGGGAGAAGAGGTACCTCAAGACAGTGAAATGTGTCTTGAAGTCTTAAAACCAGAAGAATATGAAGACTCAAAGAAACTAAGGGGATGCATAGAATGTTTTTCATGTCTATCTGCATGTCCTGTTGTAAATGAAACATCTGCCGAATATGCAGGCCCTTACTTCATGCGAGACATTTCAAAATTTGCCCTTGACCCTCGTAATAAGGAAGAACGTGCTAAAATCGGGCTTGATGAAGGTCTTTACTGCTGTACCACATGTGGAAAATGTGCAGAGGTATGTCCTAAGGAAATAAGCACAGTTGGTGGGGCAATTGAGAAGTTAAGGGAAATTGCATGCCGTGAAGGTGTCGGCCCGCTTCCAGCGCACAAGGAAGTAAGGGAATTAATTGCAAAAACTGGTAGATCAGTTGAACCACTTGAAGAAGGATTTATTAAAGCTGTTTCTGGTAAAAATAAAGCTAAATCAAACATAGCATTCTTTACAGGTTGCCTTGTAGACTACAGGCAGCAGGAAGTAGGATTTGCACTGCTTAAAGTTTTAGAAAACAACAATGTAGATGTAATTGTGCCTGAAGACCAGGTGTGCTGCGGTTCTCCAATGATTAGAACTGGACAGACGGACATCGTAAAAGAGCTAGCTCAGAAAAATAAAGAAGTTTTCAAAGATTATGATACAATAATAACAGTATGTGCCGGATGCGGGGCAACTTTGAAGAAAGACTACCCTAAATACGGCGTTAACTTCAACGTGGTTGATATCAGCGAATTCCTGGCTGACAACTTAAATACTGAAGATATGAAGCCTTTAAATATGAAGGTAACTTACCATGACCCATGTCACCTCAATAGAGTTCAGGGAATCAATAAAGAGCCCCGTGAAATTTTAAGCAAAATTAAAGGGCTTGAACTGGTGGAAATGGAAAAACCTAATCAGTGCTGCGGTGCTGGTGGTGGAGTACGTGCCGGAAAACCTGAAATTGCAGCAGAGTTAGGCAAGGAAAAGGCAGAAATGATTAAAAAACTCGGCGTGGACGCTGTTGTGACTATCTGCCCATTCTGTCAGATCAATATCGATGCCGAACTTAAAAAGGAAGGTATTGACATCCCAGTACTGAACATTTTAAAACTTCTTGAAATGGCTTATGAAAAATAAGCCCTTCTATTAATTTTAGTGAGTATAAAAATATGATTTATGTAGTTTTTGTTGAACCAGAATCTCCAGGAAATATAGGTTTCCTTGCAAGGACCATGAAAAATTTTGCGTTCAAAGATTTGGTGCTTATTAATCCATGTGAATTAAAAAATGAAGCTTATTATCAGGCAATGCATGCAAAAAATATTATATGGAACCATAAAGAGTATGCGTCCCTTGAAGAATTCATCGAAGCTGAAAAAATAGACTTTACAGTCGGCACGACACGTATGGCTGGCGGAAGTTATAATGTTTCAAGGATTGCAGTTACACCTGAGCAGTTTGCAGAATCATTAAATATAACTGGAAATATTGCCATAGTATTTGGGAGAGAAGGTAACGGTCTCTATAATGAGGAGATAGCCCTCTGTGATGTGGTTGTAACTATTCCTACAAACGATGAATATCCAGTGCTGAACATTTCCCACGCTGCAGCGATTGTATTATATGAATTATTTAAAAAAGAAAAGAATTATCCTAGGGAAGAACTTGAAATAGCTTTAAAATCTGAAAAAGAGCTTTTAATTGAGGAAATGGATAATTTGATTAAATACACGGGTTACCCTGAACATAAAATGAAAACAGCATCTACAGTTTTTAAAAATATTATAGGGAGAGCATTCATCTCTGGAAGGGAAGCACACACTTTGATAGGGACTTTAAGAAGGTTAGGGCGAAAATTAAAAGAATAATGTGGGGGAAGGAAATGGCATTATTTGGGTTGAGTCCATTTGATATTATTGGGATACTGGTAATAGTTTTACTCATTTTTCTAATTCCGTGGATTGTAAGGGTAAGGGCATTATCCAGTGTTAACAAGGCTGCACTTGAATTAGAGAGTATGGTTCATGAATTGAAGGATTTTCTTATTGAAATATCTAAAGAAAAAGGAAAGCCTGTTCTTGACCCTTCAGATAAAATTGAAGGTTTTATGGAATTCTTTGTAGTTCCTCCTGTAGATCTGGACCCCAACGGACTTGTAAAAAAGTTTGAGAAAATTCTGGATCTAAGTGAAGATAGATTTAAACAGATGGTAAATGAAGTAGCCCCTTTAGCCGACACGGAAACCAAAGCAAACATCGTGATGACTTTAAAAGCCACACTGGCTATTAATGATGTTGCAAAACAGGTAAGGCACAATTTAGAGCTTGGAAGAAAAGGGAATTTACAGATATTGCTGATGCTTCAAATGAGCATTCCCCTAATTATGAGGGTTGTAAAAGCCCAATTTGAAGGTGCAAAAACATTTTCTGAAGGAAAACCCGTTGGAGACGGTGCAGGTCCAATAGTTGCAGGTATGCTCATGAAAGACTATAAAAATGAGTACATAACTGAGATCGAAGACATGTTTGTCGCTAAAAAGAGAATGGAAGAACGTGACCTGGTTATAGCTCGCGCAAAAGGTCCGGGAGCCCGAGTTGGAAGGGTTGGAAAGGCTGTTAGATCTATTCTCGAAAAAGAAAGCATAGATAAAATAATAACAGTAGATGCAGCAGCCAAACTTGAAGGAGAAGAAACAGGGAAAGTGGCACGAGGTATTGGAGTTGCAATCGGCGGCCCTGGAGTAGATAAATGGGCTATTGAAGAAGAAATTGTTAAAAGAAACATTGAACTCGATGCTGTTATTGTGAAAATGAGTCCTGAAGAGGCTATAAGTAACATGAACCAGAAGATTGCAGATGCTTCAGTTGAGGCATTTGAATTAGTGCAGAAATTAATTTATAATTCTCCTGATGACGCTAATATTCTTGTAGTTGGAGTTGGAAACAGCTGTGGAATTAAAAATATATTAGATGATATATCAGAAATAGAAATTAAGCAAGACAAAATAGATGAGCAAGAAGACAAGCGCGGTTATTTCAGGAGATAATTATATTGTGTATACATTGTAGATCTCTTTATAATCTAGATATACAAATACAACTATTATCATTAGATTAATATAATAAATTAATGGCTAGTGGAGATAAACACATTATATATTTGAATATTAAGTTGTTGCAATCTCCTTTGATAGATATAGATGCAGATTACAATTATCAACTGATTAAAGATAATAAATTTCAATTTAAATATTTTAAAGAGGGTAAACATGGCTATTTTAAGCGATAAACATATTAAAGAACACCTTGATGCAGGAAAAATTGGTATAGATCCACTTGATAGTCCGGATATACAGATACAACCATCATCAGTAGATTTGAGGATAGGAAATGAGTTCAAAGGTTTCAAGATAATTAGAAAACCATGTATAGATCCAATGGATGAATCAGATATTGATTCTTATATGGAATCGTTTTACATAGATGAAGGAGAACCTTTTATAATTCATCCGGGTGAATTTGCCCTTGCCACAACTTATGAAACCATAAAGTTACCTGATGATATCGTTGCAAGGGTTGAAGGCAGATCTTCTATGGGAAGGCTTGGTGTAACCATGCATGTTACGGCAGGTTATATAGACCCCGGATTCCATGGAAGGATCACACTGGAGATTTCAAATATTGGTAAAATGCCTGTAGCATTATATACTGGGCAGAGAGTTTGTCAAATAGTCTTTGAAACCATGACCTCTCCATCAGAAAGGCCGTATGGACATCCAGAAAGAGATAGCAAATATATGGGTCAAAAACGTCCTGAATCAAGTAGAATTAAATATGATAAAGATTTAATTAAAAAAATAGCTCTTAAAAAAGAGTAAGGGAGATTATAATTTAATTTAAATATTCGAATTATTATTAAATTTTTTTCAATATTTCTAATCGTTCAAAATTTCGAATTTTGGTTTAAAACAGGAGTTTCTGGATGATTTATAGATTTATAATTTTTAAAGCTAAATGAGATGATACTATGAAACATGATAAAGTAATGAACATTGCAAAGAAAAGAGGTTTCCTGTGGTCTTCATTTGAAATATATGCAGGTGTTGCAGGATTTTATGATTACGGCCCTCTTGGTGCTATACTAAAAAATTCAATCATCAACAAATGGAGAGAATATTATGTTGTGCGGGAAGGGTTTTATGAAATAGAATCTCCTACTGTAATGCCCGAAGAAGCTTTAAAAGCTTCAGGTCACGTTGACAATTTCACTGATCCAATGACCGAATGTAAAGAATGTTTAGAAGTCTACAGGGCAGATCACATAATTGAGGAAGTGATTGATAAAGAAGTGGAAGGTTTAACCAATGAAGAACTCACTGCAATGATCGCGGATGAGGAAATAGGTTGCCCTAAATGCGGCAGTCAGTTATCCCGTGTGTGGAATTACAACCTGATGTTTCAAACATTAATAGGTGCTAAAGGTAAAAAAACAGGTTACATGCGCCCTGAAACAGCTCAGGGTATTTTTATACCATTTAAACGGCTTTTGAGGTTCTTTAGGGGTAAATTACCATTTGGTGTGGTTCAAATTGGAAAAGCCTACCGAAATGAAATATCTCCAAGACAGGGTGTAATAAGGCTTCGTGAATTTACCCAGGCTGAAGCTGAGATTTTTGTTGATCCTAGAGATAAAACACATAGAAAATTCCATGAAATCAAGGATAATACACTCAAACTTTACCCTGCAGAAATTCAGATGAATGAAGGAGAACCAATCGAAGTATCTGCAGGAGAAGCACTTTCAAAGAAAATAGTATCAAGTCAAATGCTTGTTTACCAGTTGTATCTTGCAAGTGAGTTTTTAGATGAAATTGGAATTCCTGATGATGTTATAAGGTTCAGGCAGCATTTACCAACTGAGATGGCGCATTATGCAATTGACTGCTGGGATGTTGAAGTAAAAACTGAAAAGTATGGCTGGGTAGAAATAATTGGAATTGCAGATAGAACTGATTACGACCTTAAATCTCACACCGAACACAGTAATGAAGACCTCAGGGTCTTTTTAGAATATGATGAACCTAAACAGATTAAAAAATTAGCTGTAAAACCAAACATGAGTAAATTTGGACCTTCCTTTAAAGGAGATGCACCAAAGATACTTAAAGCGCTTGAAGATATTGATGCTGAAAGCGTTAGACAATCAATTGAAAATGAAGGGTTATTTAAGCTTGAAATAAGCGGTAATTCTTATGAATTACTGCCTGAGCATGTTAATTTTGAAGAAGTAGACGAAACTGTAAGGGGAGAAAAAATATTCCCTCATGTTATAGAACCTTCTTATGGTATTGACCGTATAATTTTCTCTGTACTTTCACATACCTTTACAGAAGATAAAGAAAATGAAAGGGAATATTTCAGATTACCCTGGGACATAGCCCCAGTTGAAGTAAGTGTTTTCCCACTTTTAAATAAGGAAGAACTTGTAAAAATAGCACTTCAAATAAATGATGATTTAAGGTTAGATGGATTTATAGCAGAGTTCGATACATCCGGAACCATTGGACGGAGATATGCTCGTTCGGATGAAATAGGAGTACCATTTGCAGTAACTGTTGATCATGAGTCTTTAGAGGATAATATGGTTACCATAAGAAATAGGGATACTACTGAACAGAAAAGGATTCCAATTTCAGACATAAGCGAAGTTTTAGACAGTTTAATGAATTACTGGATTGAATTTGAAGATCTTTAATCTGCTTATGTATATTCTCAAAGTTATCTTTGAGAAATAATTTATTTTTATGTTGAAAAATAAAATAAAAGGAATTTTTTAAGAGATTATATTAATACTAAGGTAGTATAATCCAAGTACAAAGAACCATTCTCCGTTTATTAAAAGCGGCATTTTGTATTTGTGAATTTCATTATTATTACATGTATAACCTATGTACCAGTAAGCATTAAAAACACAAAATGCCATAGTCAGGAAAAGGCCAAAAGATATCTGATTTATTATTAATAATAGAAAACTCATAACTAGAAGCGAGGATGCAGCTGTTAATAATAATTTTTTAGTATTTTCTTTTCCAATTTTGACAGGAATTGTTACAATACCATTTTTTTTATCCCGATTTATATCTCTAATATCATATAAAACTGTATTTATAAAACTTTTCACGAAGAAAAAGTAAAATAACGAACAGATAAATATTAATGACACGTTATTTAAACCGATTAGCGGTAGGAAAGTTGTGCCAACTGCCCAGCTTAAGGCAGTGATAATATTTTTAACTCCTAATACATCCTTTAACCGCGGTATTATTGGAGATAGTTTAATATTATATGCAATTCCAGCAAAGAGAGGAAACAAAAGAATAAGCATGGCATATATACTTTGTGAAATTCCAAGTATAATTGCAGTAATATAAGAGAAAAGCAAAACAATACTTATTTTCTTTTCATTTCCGTTAACAAAACTAGCTCTTTCAGGTGAATTAACAGCATCTTCTTTTTTATCTGTTAATCTATTCATACAGTAAACAGCAAAAACTGAAAGAAAAGTAGCTAGAAGTAAACTCCAGTTAATTACGGCTCCAAACAATAAAAATGAATAATATGCTTTCAGAAAACCATTTACTGCCATATATATGGAACTTGATAAAAGAAAAGAAATGAAAATCTCTATTTTTTTGTAACTTGAAGTTATTTGTCTATTTATTAAGATATTTAAATGGTTAATTAATCCATTAAAGTATATCATATGATCACCTCGTTTTTTAATAGAAAAAGTGTAATATGCGCATTAATTAAATAAAAAAAGAATTAAAGGATGGATTTATATTAACATAAGGATGTAGCATAGCACCAGCACGAAAATCCATTCGCCATGTACCAATAGGGACATGTATTTGCTGACTTCCTCTGCATTGCTGACATAATTTATGTGCCAGTAGCTGTTAATCATGGAAAAGGCCATTGTTATGAAGTAACCAATAGAAAGCCCGTAAAATAGCAGTATTGAAATTACAGGCATAATGGAAAATGTAAGTGCTGAGAGTATCTTTTTTGTTTTTTCTTTTCCAATTCCAACTGGGATAGTTTTTATGCCGTTTGCTGTGTCTCCTTCTATATCCCTTATATCGCATACAATTGAATTTACGAAACTTTTTACAAAGAAAAAGTAGAATATGGGAATTATAAATGTCCATGATACGTTAGGTGCATTGATTGCAGGGATAAAAGTTGTTACAACTGCCCAGCTTAAGGCAATAATTATATTTTTAACTGCAAATATATCCTTTAGACGTGGTAACTTAGAAGATACTTTGATACTGTATACAACTCCTGCAAAAAGGGGAACTAATAAAATAAGAACAGCATAAAAGCTATCTAAAAGTCCTAATATTATTGCAATAATATAGGAAGAGCCCACGGCAAAAGTGAGTGTTTTTTCATTATTATTGACGAAGCTGGCCTTTTCTGGCGAATTAACTTCGTCTTCTTCTTTATCCGTTAAATTATTCATGCAGTAAACTGCAAAAATTACAAGAAATGTGGCTAGGAGTAGACTCCAGTTTATAACTGCCCCAAATAACAAAAAGGGGTAATATGTCCTTAAAGAACCAAATATTGCTGTAGACAACGTACTTTTCAATAGAAAAGATATGAATTTTTCTATTTTTTCATAGCTCGTGTTTACGAAACTACTTATTATGTCATTCCAGTATTTTGTTTTATCGACTAATTGCATTAAGATCGCTTCCTTTTAATATCATTGAGTTGTAAATTCATTGATGAATTTACTTTAATGATCATTAACCTGTTTATAATCTTGAATGCAAATCTAATATTTCGCTTATTTTCAGTTACTGCTCATATTTTAATTATATTTTTAAAATTAAACAATTAAAATGTATAATAAGTTCATAATAATCGATTTAAACGTTTATTTTATTAGTTTAATATTTGGTGGAGACTCTTCGGTAGTTATTTAAACTATTATGTTATTAAAAGTTTCTATATTCATCCTATAGATGTATAATTAAAAATAGCTCTATTTTTTTAGATTGTAAATTAAGAGAGAACCATATGGGATGATTTCCTAATTGGTGATATATTAGAAATTTAAATAGTAAAAAAATAATATTAATTTATTAAAAGTTTATTTAAAATAATATATGGGTGTATTATCTCATTTAACTGCACTAAACATTATATTTTTTATAAATCTACTTTATCTGCCTGTTTACGATAGTATTGAAATAATCTGTTGCCCCATTCAAGTGCATCGCTGTCATTGCTTACTAGATTTCGATTAGGGTCATACATTCCATTTACTGAAAAAAAGCCCATTGTCATGAATTTGTCTGTAACTGTAAATGCGACTTTAATATCTTTATCCAGTTTCCATAGAGTTAAATTTCCAGTTTCAATTAACTCTTTTAAATCTTTTTCTCCTTTATCAATGGATTGTATGGTTTTTTTTAGCACGTCGCTTGTTAATATCAGTTCAACATTGATTTTGTTTTCTATGATCTTTTTAAAAGTTTTTGGATAATTTGGATAAAATATTGGAGAAATGCCCATTATTCTTTTAGAGTCTAATACAATTTCTAGATGTGTTCCATGCACCTTAAAAACATCTATATTATCGGCTTCAATAAGTTGGGAATTGCTTAGATGGCCTATATCCATGAGTAAATCGTGAGGAATGTCCCTTATTTCGTGATTGAATAATAATTTCTGGAGTTTTTTAAGTGAAACAGATGCTCTAATGGTATCTATTAATTTTAAAGCCATAATTTTTCCTATTTCTGATAGGAAAAAATTATCTCCTTCTTTTATAACTAATTCTTGTTTTTCAAGTTCGTTGATTCCATGTAATATGGTGGATGCGGGTATTCCAGTTAATTCTCTTAAGTCTTTAGTTTTTTTAGGCCCTTCGCTTAGACTTATCATGATCTTTGTTCTGACACTGGAGGTACTTTGAGATTTTATGTCGTCTTTCACTTCTTCATAGAAATTTAGAATGTCTGTTATATGCATGTGTACACCTTGATTATCAATATGATATTACTATTTTGATATTTCTCATATAAAAATTGGTATTATCTGGTAAAACATGATAATATTAAAGAAAGATAGAAGTAATACCTTTAAATCATGTCAAAATATAAAATAGTAAAAAATTCACAAGACTTTATTCAAAATATTTCATNNTCAATTTTTTGACATTTTTTCAGGTAGTAATTAAACAGTTTATTTCCCCATGTGATTGCATCATCCTTATTACTTACTAAAATCAAATTGGGGTCGTATATTCCCTCTGCTGAAAACAGACTTAATATCATTGAATTGTCTGTAACTGTAAATGCAATTTTAATATCTTCTTTTATCTCCCATATTTTAAGCTTTTTTTCTGAAATTAATTTTTTAAACTCACTTAANNCTTTTTTTGCGAAAGTAATCTTTTAAACTCACTTAAATATGTTGAATTGAGTGATTTAATTGTTTTTTCCAGTATTTCCTTAGTTAATATTAATTCTATGCAGGCGTTCCCTTTGAGTAGTTCTGCAAAAATTTCTGTATAATCTGGGTAAAATATAGACGAAAAACCTTTTATTTCTTTAGAACTTGAGACCAGTTGAATGTATGTTCTATGTGTATTTAACATATCCTCAGGTTTGTCTTCAATAAGGTTAGAACTGCTTAAATCTCCAATTTTAATTAATAAATTTTGGGGAATAGCTTCTGTGTCATGATTAAGCCATAATTTCTTAGTATTTTTAAGCAATTCACGTGTTTTAATCATATCTACTAATTTAAGCGTTGATATGTATCCTATTTCTGATAAAAAGAAGTCATCTCCTTTTCTTGAAATTAATTTTTGTTTTTCAAGTTCGTTGATTCCATGTAATAAGGTAGATGAGGGTATTCCAGTTAATTCTCTTAAGTCTTTAGTTTTTTTAGGCCCTTCGCTTAGACTTATCATGATCTTTATCCGGACACTAGATATGCCTTGGAATTTTAAATCTTCTTTAACATAGCCATAACAATTTAAAATATCCTTTATATTCATAAATGCACCTGCAAACATCTCAGTGTTTTATATTTTTGTTTGCTATATATATAAAGATAATCCATTTTAAAATGAAAATAGGACTTTAAATGATTATGATAGTACTTTCATCTTCTTAAACTGTTTAAATCAAATTTTTGGGCCTTATCTAGATAATAATTGAATAATTTATTACCCCAATTGATTGCATCGGCATCATAACTTATTAAATTGATGGTGGCATCATACAATCCTTCAGTTGAAAATAAACCCAGTGATAAAAAATTTTCAGTGACCGTAAATACTATTTTTACATCTTCTTCTATTTTATACAATTTAAAATCATTTGAAGATAAAATTTCATTTAAAATTCCCACGCCTGCAGTTTCCGTCATTTTAGCAAGTATTAATGGGGTTAATATAAGTTTTACGTCTGCATCTCTTTTTAATGCATTTTTGTAAATGTCTATATATGGATAATAGAAAATAGGCGAAATAGATCTAATTTCACTGGCTTTAGTTATCAGTTGAGTGTAGTGGCTGTGGGGTTTTATAATGTCTGTTGGTGTAGATTCCACTAAAAATGAGTTACTTAAGCATTTAATTTCTTTAAGTAAATTTTTAGGTATTCCATCTATCCCGTGATTTAACCATATTTTTTCGTATTTTTTAATGGTATAAAATGATTTGAATAAATCTTCTGATTTAATGGCATATAATTTGCCAATTGGAGATAAAAAATATTCATTTTCTTTTTTAATGAGGATATTCTGACTTTCAAGCTTTTTAAGCGAATGTAATGCAGCAGATGATTCTAAACCAAGCTCATTTTTTAGTGTATTTAAATCTTTATTTCCGTTATTTAAACTTAAAATAATTTTAGTCCTGACACTTGAAGTTGTAACAAATTTTATATCTCCTTTTATGTCTTCATAACGATTCAAAGTGTCAATTATGTCCATGTTAATCTCCCTTATGCCTGAATATTATAAATATTCATTTAAATGATAAATTATAACGATCTGTTTTACTTTATATTGGCTCAAAATGTAATTAAATGTTGTGTAAATAAAGTTTAATGATAATACATTAATTATATTAATATTATCTGAAAGATTTTATAATTAAAAAGAGTTTACAGGTGATTTTATGATAGATTCACATGTGCATGCAGATACACGTCCCTATGAGGATTTTGAAAAAATGGCAGTAGCAGGTATAGAAGCTGCAGTAACTTGCGCACACGATCCTCTAAAAATGAGCGTATCTGATGTAGTTTTTGACCACTGGCACCGTATTTTAAATAATGATGTTAAAAGGGCAGCAGAAAATGGATTAAAGCTATATGTGGCCCTTGGAATTCATCCAAGGAGTATTTCAGAAGATTTTGAAAGGGCACTTGAGAAGTTACCTTCCTTTCTAAAAAATGATTCTATAGTTGCAGTTGGAGAAATTGGACTTGAAACTGCATCAGAATCTGAAAAAAATATATTCAAAAAACAGCTGCAGCTTGCAGAAGCTCTTGAAATGAAAGTGATTGTACACACACCACGGAACAATAAAAAAGAGATAACTGGGATTACAACCAGTATCATTGAGGAAAATATAGATCCTGAGATGGTCATAATAGATCATGTAGACCGTACAATACTTAATGATGTTATTGATATGGGTGCAATGCTGGGGCTTACGGTTCAGCCTAAGAAAATGACCCCTGATGAAGCGGTTTCAATACTGAATGAATATGGATTTGATAAGTTCTCTTTAGACAGTGATATGAGCTCTTCACCATCTGACCCGTTATCTGTCCCTAAAACAGTTCATAAAATTAAGTTAGCAGGGTTTAATGAAAAAGATATTAAAAAAGTTTCAAATGATAATGCTGCTAAGTTTTTTGAGTTGTAATGAATGTACCATTTTTTTACCATGATATTTGATTTAAATATCAAGGTCACATGCTTTTGATACGTTCATAGCCCCTATTTTCCCAACACATGAAGATGCTACTGTATTTGCAAAATCAAGGCATTCTTTCAATTTTTTATTTTTAATATAAGCGGCTATAAAACCTGCTGCAAATGAATCTCCTGCTCCAGTTGTATCAAGGGCAGCAGTTTCTTTTACAGGGGAATGGATTATTTTATCTTTAGTATAAAGATTTGCACCCTCTTTGCCGCAGGTTACAACAACCATTTCAGCGCCTATATCTAAAAGTGCTTGTGTTCCACCTTCTAAATTTTCTCCAGTTAATATTCTAACTTCTTTTTTATTTAAAAATATCACGTTAGATCGTTTAATAGGTTCATGTAATTCATCTATTCCATATTCTGAAAGTAATGTTCCAGGATTCAATGATAAAAAGTTTGCATATCTTGAAGCTTCTTCAAACACTTCTTTATACATTCCAGTTATATGCAGTACTTTTGAACTTTTTATATAGTCAATATCTTCTTTTAATAGTTTAAATTCTGAATTTGCACCCATAAATGAATACATTGACCTTTCTCCAGGAGGGTCAACAGCTATAAATACCATACCTGTAGGTGCATCGATATTTAGAAGTCTTTGTGTATTAACTCCTTCATTACATAGCTTTTTAGCGCATAATTGCCCGAAATAATCATTTCCGATTCTAGCTACAATTCCCGTGCTTATATTTAATCTGGAAAGCCCCACTGTAAAGTTGGATGCTGAACCTCCCACGGATAAAACAAGTTTTTCAACATTAACTTCATCATCGATTCCTACAAGTCTAGGAACTTTGTTAATGAAGTCTATATTACACGTTCCAAGTCCAACCACGTCAACTGGCAAAATATCGTCCTCATTTATATTTTGGGTTTTCTTATATTTGATTTTATTGAAATTGTTTAATTAAAAAAGGTTTGATTTAATTTAGATGGCAGAAATGAAAATTTGAGGGTAGAATTAAGAAGTTTGTCAGTTCAATTTCCTTCAACATGAAAAAATTTTCAATTCACTCGAAAATCGAAGATTTTCAATTTTCACATGCCGTAGGAAACTGTCAAAATCATAGGATTTTGACGCAGCAAAAAACGGAGTTTTTTGCAGGCTACGTTTCATCGGCCCCGAAACAAAGTTTCGAGGGCCTTGAAATTCATAAGAATTTCGAGGAAATTTTTGAGGAAATGATTAGTCTGGTAACATGCCTATGAACTTTTTCAGCCTGTTTAGAATGCCCTCTTTGTCTGGTTCAATTGGCTTGTATTCTTCTCCAAGTAAATGTGCGGTAAGCTGCATAAGTGCATTGCTTGTAGGTGATGATGGATTGATTTCGGCTACAGATTTTCCAAGGGCCATTGATCTTTCCACTTCACGGTCATATGGAATGATTCCAATCATTGGAACTTCAAGTATGGATTCTATCTCATTAACTGAGAGTAAAAATCCATCATCGTACCACATATTCAGTACAAATCCAATGATCTGGATGTTCAGCTCATTTGAGAGTATCCTTATTTTAAGAGCATCAGCTACAGAAGTCATGGTGGAGTTTGTAACGATGATCATCTCTACATTTTCCGGAAGCCCTTCAAAAATGTTGGAATTAATACCTGCAGGCATATCCATAAGGAAAATGTCCCCATAATCTGCAATTTCTTCCAGTATTTTATTCCAGGATATATATTTTGGGTTGATATGTCTGAGTGTTTCAAAATGTATTCCTGTTGGAATAACTCTTATACCCTGNNAAAAGTCCGGTTATGACATCCATGTTTGCCATTACTAAATCTAAGTCTAGCATTACAACATTTCTGCCAAATAAGGACATTCCTACTCCTAAATTATACGTTAAAGTAGTTCTTCCAACTCCACCTTTACCAGAAGCAATTGCTATAAATTTTGACATGTTCACCAGTCACTCATTTTTATTAAAAATTTATCCTCTTCTTCCAAGTAATCCTTCAACCAGTTTGGAAATAACTCCTTTTTTATCTGGTTCAATAGGGTGATACTCTTCCCCAATCATGTCGGCACCTAATTGCATAATTGCGTTGCTTGTAGGAGATTTTGGGTTTTTAACTACAAGTGGTTCTCCAAATGCTGCGGCCCTACTAACTTCGGGGTCATCAGGAACTACTGCAATAACAGGTACTTCTAATATAGTTTCGATTTCGTTAACTGTTAAAAATGTCTTGTCATGCTGCTCTCTGTTTATAACAACACCAGTTATTTCTACACCCAGTTTATTGGCGACGATTTTTGTTTTTAATGCGTCACTTATGGAAGGAACCTCTGGAGTTGTAACAAGAATCAGTTCTTGTGCAGCTGCTATTGCTGCTAATGCGTCTTTTTCAAGCCCTGCAGGAGCGTCTATTAAAAGTATATCTGCAGTTTCAACGAGTATGGATAGCGCTTCTTCAAGTCTATCTAATCTAATTTTTCGAAGCCCTTCCAGTGAAATT
>DADN01000070.1:1547-4571 GCA_002509665.1 Methanobacterium sp. UBA8 | reverse complement strand
TAAAGTGAAAACACTTTATAACGCAAAATTGGACGAAGAGATCTTAATACCATTAAAAGAGAAGTACCCCGCCCTCTTTGAAAAGCCTGATGAATGACTGGATATTATTAGAACTTCCATCATGGGTTTCTAGTATTACTGATTTTTCGGAAGCAACTTAATGTTTTTATTTGTTGAGCTGATCCCAAAACCCAAAATTACTTCTCTGAATCCTGTATTCCTAATAATCGATTAAGTCTCAGATCACGAAAAATAACTCAGGCGAAACAGTTTTAAAAATTTAATAAAAGGGGGATAAAATTGGTTTTTGGATGATCTCATATATAATATTCTTTTGGTATTGGTTAACGTATTTTATGCACAACTTCGAATACTATGTATAACGATTTTCCAACTGAGTTCATATATATGTGGCCTAAAAAATAAGACTTTTTGAAGCTTTAATCCTTTACCAAATCCAAATGAATACTTTTTAGAAAACAAGTGTAAAATTTGCAGTAAGGTTATAAAAGAGGAGAATGCATGTCATAATGCAACCCCAAAAGGATAAACTTCCTCCCATTTATCACCCATAATCGAACTAATGCTCCCTTCTTCTACCATCATCTGCATTGTATCCCCCTCTAATCTAATTGTTATGAGGTTTCCACTTTCATAATAATCACATTTAACTGGAGACGAATCTCCATAGTGTAGGAAGGCAGTACCGCAGTCATACAAAACAAGATAATTGTTTCCTGATTTGAATTTTCGCTTCATGTGGAGGATCTCCCGAGAATTTCCTTTTGGCAACTCTGAAAACTTTTTATATTCTAATATTTTACTTCTTTATTAACTTTTTGATTTAGTTATTTTTACTTTCTCCCTATTCGGGTCCTTATTAGGGTATACATTTTCACTGACGATTGAGCTTGATCTGAGTATCAGCAATAGGGGGATCAGCAATAGGGTTTGCAGGAGTAACCGCACACATATTCAAAACTAATGCAATGATAGGTCTGTTTATGTAATCGCCCTTGAAGAAGAGCTTAACTGCGAACTTAAAGTTACACAACCAGAAACAAAGTCTGACCTTGAAGCAAGAGTTTAACAGCTAGATAAGAAGCTCTATAAGTTCTCGGAATCGGAAAATAGCGAAAATAACGACAAAAAGAACAGTGATCCGCTGGGATTCTAACTCAGGATCTACGCCGTGTGAAGGCTGGGGGCTGCGTGATGTGTGCACTGTTATTGACGGGCCAAACGCTGTAGACTTTTCGTTCTCATTATATGAAGAATCAAATCATCAGAACACTGTTCCATAAAAAGAAAAATCAAGAATAAGGCACAGATGATTAATGTGCCTTACGAGTTTTTGACAATATGAGTCCTGCAATAATTAAAAATAAAACACAGAAATAACTCATATTAGATTCTGCATATTGTACGTTACTACTTGAAAATTTACTTGGAAATGATACACTAACAGTTTCACATACAGCACCATAAGTTTGAGACTGGGCACTAATTCTCACAGTGTACGTTTTTCCAGGATAATTAGTGACTATAAAAGAATCAGTTACCATTCCTATAGGGTTACTTACTTTGTCATTAGTACCTGAGATTCCACAAGGTACAAATGTTTTTCCACCACTCATAGTGCCCAATACAAAAGTNNGACTGTGATGAAGAATCATAATAACTTGCATTAATATAAGCTGCTGTATTGTTTATCTGTTTATGTGTGCAATTTGCACTGATCACAGTCTTCATTGCAGGTACTACAGATGTGGTACCTGCAGTTACTGCAGATGTGTCACTTGCAGGTATTTTAATAGTATATTGATCCCGATTAGGCGTCAATTTGCTAGTATACTTTTGTCCACCTGGAGTAATTATTACAATTTTATATGTGACATCTTTAGTCAAATGGAAACTTGCTTTACCTTCTTTATTTGTCCAGACACAAAAATTCGGTTTTTCATTATTTGGGTCATTATTTGGCGCATAAATCTGAACTTCGCACCCAGGAATTCTCTCATTTGAATTATTAGAAACATATAACTGCACATAGTGTGGTGCACAATAGTTAGGTGCTTCAACCATTTTCAAATTTATTTCTGTGTTTATACCTGTCATATTTACTGGTAATTTAGAACTGTTAAGATAGCCTGTCGCTGAAGCAGTTAAACAATATATACCTTTTCCACTGTTCACAGTGAACTGGTAAAGCCCATCAACATCAGTAATTTGAGTACAACTCCATGTATTATTTGAAAATGATATTACGGCACTCTGAACAGGTTGACCCGTAGTTGCATCTGTTAAATATCCAAATACACCGGAATAAACTGTAGCCGATTTTTTACCGCTTACTGTGAACAAACTCACAGGATTGTTGTATACCCATGAATTATGAACGTCATCATGTGCACCGATTTTTATAGCAAACGGACCATTGTGGCTTATCTGTACATTTGCAGATGTTTGTGAAGTTTTAAGACTATATATTAAGTGAGAAGAATCGAATTTTGACGTACTGTTATATACATTGATAGAATAACTGGTTGCATTTAAATTTGTCCAGCTTATACTTACATATCCGTTAACAGTTGAAATTGTACTGCCTTTAGTTGGAAAAGTAACAGATGGTACTACAGAACCATTGTAAACAGGTAAATTTCTTGTACCATTTTCTGCAACATACCCACAATTTTTTGTACCCCTGGAGCTTGAATACGCATTAGTTACTATATTGCCAGTTGATTTAATATTCATACCATTAATTCCATTATATGTGGGACTGTTGTAGAAAATATTATTTGAAACAGTACCTCTGCCTGAACAGGCACCATCAGCCGGATCTTGATAAATTGTATTTAACTGAAGTGTTGAAAATATATTATTATTAATCTTAAGGCCTGTTACATTACCTCCCATTACTTCTACACCAGCATTGCCAGAACCAGTATCGGTGTAAAAAGTATTCTTGTAAATTTGAACGTTTTTCGTATTATGAATTTTAATGCAAGAATTTATAAAAGT
>DADN01000070.1:1206-1388 GCA_002509665.1 Methanobacterium sp. UBA8 | reverse complement strand
ATTTTACTTAAAGATCCCCAACCACCATCAATTAAGAAATTTGAAATTTCAATATTAGAAATACCTTTACAGTCAATAATATTTTGAGTTGCAAAATTAGAGCTTGGATTGTCACAATAGATTACTGTCGCACCAATTCCATTTCCATTAAGAGTTACCCCTGATTTCATGATTATGGGTGA
>DADN01000070.1:876-1133 GCA_002509665.1 Methanobacterium sp. UBA8 | reverse complement strand
CATATAAACAAAAGTAGAGAAATAAAAAGATTTTCAGTTTTCATACTTATCACTAATATTTCTATTGTTATACTGTCTTATATTTTTTTGTTTTCACCGCCTTTTTAATTATCAAAGTTAAAAGAGAAGTTCCAAAATTAGTTACTAAACAAAAAGTTCATTACTTGACTTGAAATGCCATATTAACAATCATTTTTGCCTCTTTCTTACTCGAACTTTTTCTAAATATTAAAATGCTGTTAATCGATAAGTATTTT
>DADN01000070.1:0-860 GCA_002509665.1 Methanobacterium sp. UBA8 | reverse complement strand
TAATCTTCATATCAACAATCAAAAATATTACTTGACAACTTAGAAGTAATTTTTTAAAAGATGACATAATTCAAAGCTAGGTAAAGATTAATTAAAAGAAAAAAAGCGGATGTGTGACTGCAATAAATGACTGAAGATAAAATAATATAATTATTTATTATCAGATCGGACTCTGAAGATTGTTTTCTTTTGAAAGTAATAAAAAACAATCATTACTTTTACTTTTCACAGTTATATTGATATCTTCAAAATTTTCTGCCAATTTTGAAATTACTTCGTCTTTGTTATCAAGGAATCCATTATATAAGTAAATATCACAGCCTAGTTTTATATCAATGCCTAAAAATGTAAAAGTGTATGGAATTGGCCCAATTTTAAAAACACCTTCACCTTTACCGAGGGATGCAAAAAACTTCTCTTTATTTAATACTTTAATTTGAAAAGAAATGTTGTTCTCCAAAGGCAATTTCCCACCATCAAGCAAAGATATTATTTTATTCAATGTGTTGATATCATTACCTGTGATACTAGTAATGTCACCAAAACTTACATCACATTCTCTCTGAATTCTAAAGACTTTCGAATAGAAATCATAATTCTTTTTAATAATCTGAGTTCCATTATCTGTAGTAAGTAGTTTGCTAAATAAAATCACATATGGCTTGTCATAAAAATCAAAATGAATTTGAAGTTCATCCTCTTCAATCCAAGCATTAAAAAAACGGTATATTTCGTGTCCAAACATTACACTTTTCCCTGTATGTATACGAAGATTAAAGTTAATCAATGGCCTTTGAATATCTACAGATTTAATAGTTAAATCAAATCCTTCATGAAATAATCTCACTTCACCAGCAGAA
>DADN01000221.1:3852-14995 GCA_002509665.1 Methanobacterium sp. UBA8 | reverse complement strand
TAATTATAAAACATTGTTAAATATGATTTGGAGTATAATCTTTTTTATATGGATAAATAGGCAAATTGGTGCTAAATAAGCCTTAATTTTGGATCAATAGTATTAAATACAATAGAAACATATTTAACTTTATTAAACTTCAAAATTTTAATTTATTTTTTTAAACTAATTAAACGGGTGGTATTATGGTTTTAAAAGGATTAAATGTGGGTATAGACAGTGTAATCTTTGATAAACATACGGGAGATATTGTAATTAAATTTATGCCCTTAAGAATTCCACTTAAGGATCTAAACATGCTCTCTGATGATACGGCTGAAATAATAGAAGCTTCAAGTGAAGAAAAGCTTGAAAAATATGTTTCAAGATTTGCTGCTTATTACATAAAACACGATGCACATGAACCTAAAGCTATACGTGATCGTGCAAAAGAGTTAGGATTAAGCCCTAACCAGTTTGAAGAATTAATATGTGCTAGGGTTAGAGAATGGGGTAATATTTCTTCCCTGGATATTGATGAAGAACCTCCTGCTCGTGTTGATGGAGATTAAAATTTCAATTAAGAAAATTAAAATATACTACGGGTGATTTTTTTGTCAGATGCATTTTTAAAAAAAGATGGGACAATAGTTGCATTAAAGGATATTAAAAAAGGGGAAACTATCAAAATAGACCTTAAAGATCTATATATTGCAAGAGAAATTCAAAGCGGCCAGCTTAAACCTGACGAAGAGGGTGAAACAGCGGTTGTTAAACTGCCGGAGTGGCTTGCTACCAATAAAGGATTGTCCAGTGAAGTTGTTGGTATAATTAAAAAAGAAACTAAAAAAGCAATATTGATGAAGGTGGGTAACGAAGAGATCTGGTTGCCTAAGTCCGCAATTGATATTGAAATATAAATAGATTCTGGTATACATCAAACATTTCATGTTTGAATGTTACGTAAGTCGACATTGAAATATAAAAAAAACTTTAACGACTGATTTATTTAAATCAGTCTTATTTTTAAGTTCAGTAAACTTTTACTACTCCTACTATGTCACTTATTGAGCGCCAGGTATCCAATGGGGTCTTTGTTATGTTTGAAATTTCTACTACTCCGTTTGAAAGGTTTGTTTCTTTAATGTAATTCACTATTTTTCTGTTATCACTTTTCAAATACACTTTGCTGTTTTCTATGGTGGCCACTCGTTTTACTATAAGGCCGTAGGTAGGATGTCTGGATATTACTATGTCTCCTACTCCAATATTTTTTGTTTTAAGAGCTATAACTTCTTGACCATCTTCTAATGTGGGAACCATGGAAGTTCCGCTTACAATTGCTAAAAATGGTAGTTGATTAGTCCCAAACTGTGAAGTTAATGTAACATTCGCCGTAAAGTTATATTTCTTTGCAATAGTTTGTATGTCTGCTTTTAAGCTGCTGGAAGTACTTGAATAGCTTTGAATATCATTGTATGCTTTATTTTTCATTTCTGTAATCATTTTGGGTGGCACTTTGACATCTGCAGGTACAGATGTTGCCTGAACTGTCACGTTTTTCCCATCAGTTTTTACAGTTATGCCTATTTCATTCTGTTCTACCAGGGGTGCTGATTGCTGCTGGTTTGAGGAATTTATGGTGTTATCAGGCGATTGTCCAGATAAAAAAGTAGCTGCTGAAGCTGAAGCTATGATAAGTATAATTGCCCCTATTATTATCGCTGTTTTTGATTTCAATTCTTCACCGCCAATTGATAGTGTTGTAAAGTATGTCTTAGCATGACTTGTTGATTCACTTTAGATGATTGTTTACTGGAACAAAAGAGTCTTTTAATCTTTTTATTTATATGTTTTGATTTGCATTAAAATTGGAGTCAGCAGATATTAAGTAAAAATATGGTGTTTTCTACCTTCAATCTAGAAGTATATCTAAAAGCTGAATTTTAAGCTCTTTTTGAGGATAAAANNTTTTGTAATTATCTGTATATTGGGTAATTATAAATGCTAAAAACTGTATTTTAAATCTTTATTGAATAAAAAGAAATTTATTTTATATTAACTGCAGCAAAAATTAATGTTAGGGGGATGAGTTTAAAAATTTTTAATTTAATTGAGTATTATATTTATATGACTTAATATGGTATTATAATCGTCAAAAACAGATCGAATGAGTATTTAATTTTGATTTAATCGATTTAATGAGATTAATTGTAGATGTTGCAAATATAGGAAAGTATTTTTGCAATCAGGACAATATAATGGGTTAACGATTTCAAGTTACATCTAAAGCGTGAGGTGATACTCAATGAACAAAATCGTAACACTTTGTCTTCTGGCAGTAATTANNTGACTCCAGCAACGCCACAATAAAGCATCAAATCCAAAATATGAATCCAAATGTGTACAGTGAAATTAAAAATACATTTACTCAGATTCAAAATGTAAGTCCAGACGTAGCTAATGATATCAGTAAGTTAAAAGCTGATTTTATGCAGCAGGATAATCTGCAGATAACTGATTTAGTTAAAAATAGCGATGTTCAGAATTTAATTGTTGATATTCTGCAGAACAAGAACGTTAGATCTCAGATACACAGCTTAATACAAAATAAGGACGTTCAAGATGAAATTAATAAGTTAATGCAGGATAAAAATATTCAAACTGCAGCTAATATCTTAATGCAGAATAAAGAAATTAGCAAAGCTGTTAATGAAATAATTAATGGAAAATAATGTGGAAATTTTCCATAATTCTGTTTTTTTTTTAATTAAATTTAATTAGTTTTGGAGAATGCTTTGTAGACATTCATGATTTAATAGGTCTATCCTTATTTTAAAAACAGCATATGTTTCAAATGAATATAACTCTTTTAGGATATAGCTAAAAATTTATAGAATAAAAAACAAAAGACTATAAGCACAGGGAGGTTAATCCATGAAATATCAATGTGTTGTTTGTGGTTACATATACGATCCAGAGAAAGGAGATGAACATTCTAATATTGAGCCTGGTACACCATTTGAAGATTTACCTAAAGGATGGAAATGCCCTAAATGTCGAGCTGGAAAATTCCTGTTTAAACCTTTAGAATAATTACTTAAGGTTTTTGGGGGGAATATTATGGAAATCGAATTTAGTACGGAAAATATTGAGAAATGCCGCTGTCTTGAGTGTAAAGTACAAAAAAGCCAGTGTGTACATAATAAGATTATACTTCTTCAGGAAGGGGCGTTGGGTTCTTCACTTATTGAACCTAAAGAGTTCCCTGCACTGCACTGTGCTTCGGGAATAGAACACTGCTCTGATCTGGACCGAAAAGAAGAATGTTTATGTAAAAACTGCCCTATTTATGCAGAAAACGATCTGGAAACAGGAACTCCTACGCTTTACTTTTGCCTGGACGGATCATCAACTTCCTGCTGTTTAGGTGAGGAAAATTTCGATGAAAAAAGAGTTGAAGAGACTTTAAGGCACTACTACAGGCGTACTGATTGATTTTATAAATAAAAACTTATTATCTTTTTTAAATAATAAAAATAGAGACTAAATTTATGGTTTAGTCTTGTGGTTTCCAATTAAAATACTGGAATTAAACCTGGGCTATTTCCTGTGATGCTTTCACCGCCACCTGCAGTTACTATGAACGTGTTTTCAATTCCCACCATTCCAATATCTTTAATTCCATTTTTGGGTTCTACTGCAAATGCCATCCCTTCCTGGATGGGGCTGTCGAACCTTTCTGCTATTACAGGCAGTTCGTCGATTAATAAACCTATTCCATGGCCTAAAAACTTAACCTTGCGGTTGTCAAATCCCATAAAATTTTGCATAAAATCCTCATCTAAACTGTTCATTATATTGTTATAAATCTGTGATGGAATTGCTCCAGGTTTTAGCATTGCAGCTATTTCATTTTGTATGTCTACGCATTTATTGTGGATATCTATGGCGTACTGGGGAAGAGAACTGCCAAACATGTACGTCATGGTTTTATCTGTATTATATCCTTCCACTCCAGATCCAATGTCAACATATACAAGATCTCCTTTTTTCAGCTTTCGCTCGCGGCTTCCAAGCAGGGGTACTGCTGGACCCATCCCGTAATTTCCGCTGGCCCCATCAAAATAAGAGGGGTAGATTGAGCTTTCACCAAAACCAATGTGTCCAAGTACCATTTCGGTATCAAACATGCCAAAACGAGTTATTCCTTGATATCCTTCATCTACCATAACTTTAAACAGTTCTGCTGCAAGTTCTGCTTCACTCATTCCTTCAATCAGCATCTCTGGCAGGATATCTTCGAGCACGCGCTGGTGGATTGTACCTGCTTTTCTCATTAGTTGGAGTTCATATTCACTTTTAATAGCCCTTACTGCGGCAATACTGGTATCTACAGGCTTAAAGTCCTTAAATGGGAAATGTTTTTGGAATCGCCCGTATAAAGCCAGTGGAACCGTTTCAGTTTCAAGATGTACTGTGTCTGGAATTTTTTCTACACTTTTTGCAGCATCACGGAAGCTTTTCATGGGTTTTATCTGTGGAAATAAGGATTCATAAGTCGCTCTTTCAAAGCTACGACGTACCCAGAATGTAGCATCTTCATCTCTGGGGATGAGTAACATTCCATCCTGCATAGTCCCGGTAAAGTAGTATTGATTAATTTTACTGAAAATTACAGCTATTTCCCATTCGGGGTTTGATAGATTCATCTGTGTTTTAAAACGTGCCATGCGGCTTTCTAGTTCGGTTGAAGGTACTTTATTCATATTCTACTCCTTTATTTTCTACCTGTGGATTGATTGATACTCTTTAATAATATTATTATATCAAAGGTATAGTCTTACTCCATAATAAAATATTGGAAAAGTTCTAATAGGTATAGTTTAAAATTATCAAGTGTATTTAATATCAAACATTTACAAAGGGGTTTTAAATGGAATCACAGGAAAGAAATATAACTGAAGAGGATGTTATGGGTGTGGTGGACGTATTTACCAAAGTTCCAGTTGTAATATTAAAAATGATGGTTTCTAGGAACATGAATGTAGTTAAGAAGTTCGAATCCCAGATAGAAAGTTATAACGATAAATTAAGTGATGAAGACACTGAAAAGATAAAAAAAGTCCTTAAAATGCCAGTTCCAGAGCTTCAGGAATTACTGGGCAAAGCTTACACTGAAACAGGACATAAACAGTTAAAGATACTTGCAGATCCAAAGGCAGAGCAGTTTATTGGGGATAACTTGAGAGAACTTGAACTACTATTATTCAAATAACTAAAACAGTATATTCATTATTAATCAACTGTTTTTTTCTAGATAAAATTTAATTTCTTTATATAATTTAAAATTTAATTTCAATTTGAAATATCTTATTAAATTCAACTTTTATTCAGGTTGAAAACTTTTTCTGACTTTATGATTCCTTTATTTTCCAAATCGTGCATTAAAAAGGCTATTAGGATATATTCTTGTCCCGTGTAATCTGCCAGGTCTTTAATAGAAACGTTCTGGTTTCTACCTAGATACTCAAGTGTGTTCATCATTAATTCACTTTTTAAATCCTCATTTTTCCATTCTACTTTCAAATTATTCACCTCGTGCCTTTAAATTAATTATCCAATTTTTTGGTGCTTCTGTATTTTAACTCGCTGTTTCACTTATATTTTCTAAAAAAGCTTAAAAATAATTTTTCCCGAATCATATCCAAATCTGTTCCAATTCATTACCATTTTTCGATGATAAATTCATGGGTTGTGTTGTATTATTAAAAAAATGTGCGGTATTTAATCAGTTATATTTAAATAAGGGAAAAATTACCATAAATATAAATAAGTATTTTGGGCAGGCGTTTATATTGGACAAGTCGAATTATGGGTGGTCAATTTTAATTTTTGTTTCTTTAGCATTATTTATCATAGGTTTAGATGCTACATTTATGAACGTGGCAATGACCTATCTGGTAAAAGATTTGAATACAACTCTTGCTAATATACAGTCTATAATAGCTATTTATGCTCTTGTAATGGGCTGCTTTGTACTCTTTGGAGGTAAATTACAGGATGTCATTGGAAGAAAGAAAACTTTTCTAACTGGAGCTATCATTTATGGTGTGGGGTCATTAATTGCGGCCATCAGTACAAATGCACTTATGCTGCTGGTAGGCTGGTCTATAATAGAAGGTTTTGGCGCGGCTTTAATGCTTCCTGCAACATCATCCATAATTACAGCTCATTACACCGGGTCTAAACGAGCTTTTGCAATGGGATTTTCATCTACATTGTTCATAGCAGCGACTGCAATAGGGCCACTACTGGGAGGTTACCTTACTACATTCTATTCATGGAGATGGGGATTCGCATTAGAGGCAATACTGGTGGTTGCCATACTCATCTTGTCCTATGACATTGCAGAGTCAGAGATAACATTGAAATGGTCTGATTTAAATCTTAGAGGTGCTTTTATTGTCTCATCGGGAATTTTATTGTTTATAGTAGGTGTACTGCAGCTGAACAACCCTGCTACATGGGTTAACCATTATGGTACTATTATAAATCCCATAGGGTTTGCATTTGCTATGTCAATGATCCTGATCGGTGTTCTATTCATATTGATCTTCTTTTATTATCAAAGAAAGCTAATTAAACAGGGTAAAAAACCATTTATGGACGTACGTATCTTAAAAAACCGTTCATTCACATTTGGTAACTTATCTAGGTTAATCCTGGCTTTAATTTTAGCCGGGTTGTTTTATATCATACCGGTATATGTACAGACAAGGTGGGGTGTCAATGCTCTGGTAACAGGTTTAATTTTGTTACCTACTTCTATTGGAAGTGCAATATTTGCAATAAGTATTGGTAAGCTCACAAAACGTATTAAAGCACATTATCTTGTTGTTATAGGATTTGCTTTGTCTATCATTGCTATTTTGATGCTATACTGTTCATTCATGTATCCTGCAAGTTTAGATATGATGGATCTTATTCCTGGTTTATTTATACTGGGAATGGGTTTAGGGTTAGCTACTCCTAATATTACCAATATTGTTCTTTCCAGTGTTGATGATAAACAGCTTGGAGAGGCTTCAGGAATACACAACACTTTCATAAATGTTGGATCTTCGATTGGAACTGTTGCTATTGGGTTGATTTTCTTTATAGCACTGTACTTTAACGTTGCAGTTACACTTCCAGTTGAATATTCAGTATATCAAAATCAGCAGGCTTTAAATCATGATATTTATTCGTGGGTGGGAAAAACTTTAAGTCCAGATATGTCCACTATCATGGATGACCCTAAACTTTTTACTCTTACATTTAATTCTGACAGTCATGGGATGCAGGCTGCAATTTTAGCTTCTGCTGTCCTGCTGTTTATTGGACTGTTATTGTCTTTGTTCATCAAACCGCCGCCGGATATTATAGAAAAAGAAAGGACTAAAAAGTAGTCACATTGTCTTAAATCACTTTTTTGAAAATTAAAAAAAGGTAGAAAAAGTAAATGAATTGGCACAATTTTCATTTATGTCCAATTAATTTACTTTAATGCTTTCATTCGGTTGCTTCCTGGTATATGCGGTTTATTATGGCGCTTAAATCTCCGGAATAGATGTACTCATATCCATTATTCAACAGGTACTGATCTGGATTTGCTAACCCTGTAAAGCTTGGAGGGTCAAAATCATCGTCTTTTGACCGGGGCAGCCATGCTAAATTAGTTATGTCTGTAGCGTATGGGGCCAACCAGACACTGAATACTTCTTTAGCTCCAACTAATTTTTTATAATAGTCCTGTCCCATTTCGTATATGGTACCTGCACATGCTCCGCCGTATATGTCTACTATTAGTGCATTTGCAGGGACTGTACTGTTTTGAAGCACGCTGTAATGGCTGTTTGGGCCTAATCCCCAGTTTACTGCAGTTAGTCCCATCATCTCTAAAGCATCAACGATTGTATTTATCCGATTGGTGTCAGCTGTTACGTTTTTGATGTTATCACTTGTTATATAAACTGGTCTTGCGCCTGTTATAACTGTGGTAATGTCTGTCCATGCCTTTACAGTAACATAATCTGGCAGTCCATTTGTGGTGTTGTAGAAATCAAATATTTTTGAGTACATGTAAACAATTGATTGATACTGGATATTTCCGAGAGAACTTGCTGCATAATTTGGTGCAACGTTGTTCGTATCTATAAATGATTTGATTCTCTGTGTGATGTTTAGATATTCTGCTTTTGATATTGCCCCATTAACAAGATCGCCTGTCGGATTGGTGGGTGAGTTTATATTTTTAAACGTTATCGATGTTTTATTTCCGGTGTTCAGCTGTAAAATGCCTGTAACCATCAAATTTAACATATCTTCAATTGTAACCTGAGTTGTACCGATTGTTACGTAAGATGGAAGTTTTTTGTTGGTTTCAATGTATGATTTAAGGCTTGCTGCAGCATTTTGGATCTGGTCTAAAGTGAATGTAATTGGAGCCGAATTTTTGAAGAAATCCTCAGTTATTTTCCCGTATCTGAATAATGCATATCCAGATGCACCATTTTTTACAGCTGCATTTATATCATTCTGTAATTCATTTACAGGTATTGCAGTCGCGTTATTGGCAGAACGATAAGTTTGAAGGCCGGCAACAACAGGTGTCCCATTGGACTGGCTGACTATGTATGCTATTGAACTACCTATCCAGCTGGTACCATTTTTGCCAGTACTGCTAGTTCCTTTTGAGCTGTTATATCCATAACTACTTTTATAAACCAGCGGAACCATGAAATCAAGATATTTTGCAAGTTGAGTATAATTCTGCCCGTAATAATATGCATTCATTTTTCCCTCAGGCATTAAATCTGCTGAAACTGCTACAGATGAATTAACTGCTTTTACTGAATTGTAAATACTCTTAACGAAAGAGGTAATGGTCTGTGCGCTGTTCGTGTATTTGTAGGCTGTCCCAGGATAACGTAAATAATCAAGGTTAATACCGTCTATTCCACAGTTTTTAACCATGTTGATGCTGGCATTTATAACCTGGGTATTATATGTAGTATTTAAGCCTGTTTTTTTCTGGGTGGTAACGACATTTTTGTATGTTGTTTTAGTTTTCCATACATATTTCCATTTGTAGTGCCAGTGTCCCCTATATTTGTACCATGATTTGTACCAGTATTTATAAGGAGTTTTCACTGCAACTTTTTTGGTTGCTTTTACAGTATACGTGTAGGTTGTCCCGGCTGGATTGATCCATTTGCCGTTTGTATCTAAAAAGCACGTTACCCATGCATTTATCCTTATTCCACTATTTTGGAACATGGTTACAATATTTTTGAGGGTATTCTGGTACGTATTTGAATAGAGATTACACTTAACGAAAATATCGGTAATTCCCGCATTCTTGATTTTATCTATATTTAAATTAGCTACATCTTCGGCATTTAGCCAAATTGCGCTAATATTTTTATATTTATCTCCTTTGGTGTCATTAGAATTTTGAACGCTTGCTACGCTGAAACTCTTGAGATTTCCCCCGCTGTTTTGGTCGGAACTTGTTGGATCTGGAGTTATTGGTTGATTTATTACTGTAGTGTTATTAACAGGTTCTGTTACATTTTGTGTAGATCCTGTTGTATTTTGAATGGTCTCATTAGCTAGTGCATCGGTTGTGTTATTAAGAACTAGGTTTGTGTTGGTGTAGTCAGCTGGTTCCTGTGAATTTTCTGTGGCGGCATATAAAGTATTTACATTAAACAGTGCTCCACATGTAATAATGAGCACTAAAAGCAACGAAAGTCGCTTCATTATACTGCCTCCCATTTTTTCAGATGTCATATTAACACCAGTTTGGAGTTATTGACACGTGATTATGGTAGTTTTGAGCATATATTTTTTGTGATTTAATTTTTTCACAAAAACATAACTACTAAGCTCTTTTTTGAATTTAAAGAAGTATAAACCCGAATTAAAACTGTGAATTATGGAAATATTGACCTTTTTTGTAATATAATTCTTATATAATTTTATTAAACTAACTTAAGATGAAAAATTGTTTTTTTAAAACATATGCCGTTTTTTTTTATTTGATAGGCATTATTCGTGTTTAATTAATCGGTGTATTAACAATAATTTACAGCAGATTCCCTTTTTGATTTATAAGTCTATAAAAATAACAGTTTTTAAATCTTTGAACTTAAATTAGTTTTTTTATTTATCATTTCAAATTCTTTGTTCATGATGATTTTAATTATTGAATTGTTTGGATAGGTAGTTGTAGTATTATGTGTGTAGTCTGGGGTACTTGTCTTCTAAATGCGTTTTTAAGTTTATATCTGACAGAAAATCTTTTATATAAGAATCATTCCTAATATTACATAATGTTATTATGCCCCACCCGTATAAATTCAATATTATGCTTTAAGAATATATCAATTTACAAATATGGTGACATGAGTTAAACATTGGATTAATTGGTTTAAAATCGAGATATTCGTAAAGAAATGAAATCCCGACTGTTAATGAAGTATAGTTTAACTTGATTACAAATTCCAGCATCCGATTAATATTTATATAATACTTTAAGCTGAAGGATATGCTTTAGATTCGGTTATGAAGATTAAGCTTATTGGAAAATAAGGAATATGAATGGAGGACTGGTAAGTATGGAAAGTAAAGAGGGTATAAAAAACAAAGGGAATTTGGAGCCTAAAATAGAATCTAACATTGTTAAATTAATAGATTCTAAGTTAAATGAAGTGAGAGCTTTAAAAGACTTGCTGGAAAAATCGGACAAACTACAGGAACTGTATGGTCCCGCACTTAAATTGGAAGGTGGAGCTAATTTAATGGGTAACCACAGGTTTAAAACAGCTAGACTATTTAACCCTAAATGCCCTGAAGTAATGGAATTAGAAAAGCTTGAAAAGCTGCTTGTAGACTTTAAAACTGATTATGAAGAACTTTCGGGTAATATGTCAAAATCTCTTGTAGAATACAACAACCGAAATAAAAAAGCCTTTGAGGTATTTAAAGTTAAAAATGAGCAGTTAATTAATAAGATAGATTTGCTTACTTTAGAATGATATTTCTGTGTAGATCTGCTGGTTTTTTTTAAGTAGATCTACAATGTATTATAAAATATATCTATGGGAATTTCATTTTT
>DADN01000221.1:0-3811 GCA_002509665.1 Methanobacterium sp. UBA8 | reverse complement strand
GGTATATTTGTATTATGTAATCTGAAGATAAGAATAGTCCATATCTTGATTTTATTTGCTGTAAAAAACTTCCTTTTGATTGTATTCCATATATCAAAATACCTATTACTTCATTTTTGCTATTTAAAACTGGACCTCCGCTATAGCCTGGAAATGTGGATGCATTTGTCTTGTAATAAATTATGTCGTGTGAATTACGCACTTCTGATATGAGGTTGCCTGTAGTTGTGGACGGGTTTACTGATAACTGGGATTGTGTTATGTTGCTGTCTGCAGGGTAACCATATATTCGAATATTTTCCCCATTTTTGGGATCCTGTGAACTGATTTTTAATACAGGTAAATTTCTACCTGCAGGATCAACTTTCAGGAGGGCAACATCATTATCACTACCTGAATTTCCAACATCAACCAGCTGTGCGTTTAAGGGTTTACTTCCGGTAGATGCTGGAAATTTGACCCTAATGACCTGTCTATAGGATTTTGCACTGATTAATTTATTCTGAATTAATAGATTGGTAGTGGTGCGTGTATTTGCGCTTAAATTACTTTGGCTGACCATGTCGTTATTGGATAGTTCTGCACCCAATTGGGGGTTATAATTTGATAAGTATGTAGATACTGCGGCTTGTTCTACGTACAGTTTAATATCATCATCACTCATTGTTTTAAGTACATTGATGGTATTGGACTCAGGATCGCCTATCACATGAAATGCAGTTATGATATATCCATTTTTGCTTACAATAACTCCGGAACCGGTTTCTAAGGGGTAAAAACTGATATTAAACCCTACTGTTTTGTGAAGTGATGGATCAGTTATGGTCACCACGCCTGAAACACCATTTTCAACATAAACTGTTGAACTGGCTGATTTAGAAGAGAAATAATTTAAAGGTGCATTATCTGCAAAAAAGGCTTCATAAGTTACAAATACTGCCAGCAGGATGAGTACTGCTGTTAATGTATTTTTCAACACCTTCACTTAAGGGTCCACCATTACATTAAAAATTATTAAATAATATGATTTAAGTAATAACTATGCTCTAACTTTTATTTATATTTTTACCAATTTTCAACAGGATCAACATTTAAATTACTATTTGCACTTGTACGTTTGGGATAGTAATTGGATAATAGTAAATTGATTTTGCAATGCTCTTATCATTTGAAATTTTCAATGAGGATATTGTAAGAAATTCATGTTAAATTACATAAAAACAGGAAATTTAACATTTAGATTGTTAATTCCTGACAAAAAGATGATTTTGGAAATTTTTATAGAAATAAGGGGGTATGGTTAGATTTGAAACCTTGAATGCGGATATAATAATGTGTATAAAAGAGAATTTGTAAGTAAAATTCAAATAAGGCGTTATTTGTAATATTCGCGGTGAAAACTTCACAGATTACTATGAAAATGAAAATCGCGTTTAATGTTGAAAACAGATAATCATTACTAAAACTATATTTAACCATTTTTTCGGGCATTTCAAAGAAAAACTTAAATACATACATGAAATTTTCTTAATTCACATTTAATAATGGAATAAGTTGACTATAACTGGATTAAAACTGATTTTATGCAAAACAAGAGCGAAGTGTTTTTAAAATCTCTAAATTTATATCCAATTAAAAACAAAATAGTAATACATGGACATAATATCTACATTGGTTAATGCAATAATGAGCTTTGTAAATGCAGTTATTAATGCCATACTCATTGTGGGAGTTGCATTAATATGGGGCATTATCATTGCAATTGTAATTGGTGTAATAGTGTTTTTAATTTTAAAGGCTCGGGAACGTGCAAAAAGATAAAATTAGGTAATGTAATTTTTATATTTTGAATATATGCTACTTTCATTGATTAATTCAAAAAGGAGAATGAAAATTAATTATATAATGAATATTCAGTTATTTTTCGAATTCTAGTACTAGTTTAACCTCTTGAGGTTCTATATCTATATCTGCAGTAGGATAGGGGCCTTCATTTGATTCCATGTCAATTAATGTGAATTTATCGTGTACTTGCTTTCCATTATTTTCTATGGTTTTTATGGTGAATTTATCACCTTTGTGGCCTTCAAAGAAATTTATAGGTTTTTCTATATCTGGGCCTATAATTCTTATAACAACTATGAGTTCAGTATCGCTTATAAAGCGAAAATCCTTGATGAAATCTTCAGGTATTACCAAATCATTAATTTTCCCTTCTATTTCTTGACTAAAAGTTACAGGTACTAATATTTCTGCCAAGCATAATCACCTCACCTATTATTTTATCTTTTTTGGGACATAAATCTTTACATTCTGTTATTAAGTATCATATGTATATCCCATGTTTTATAATGAAGTGTTTTATAGCTTCTAAAATGAGTAATTTAACTGGATTAATTGTTATGTGTTTAAAAAGAATAAATTAGGGTGCTCCACCTGCACCGCCAACATTATTTCCTGTTTTGGGGTCTATATTTATTTCTCCTACACGTTTGCCCTTTAACAAAACAGGAACAATATCTGTACATTTCCCACCTATATTGTATTTTTCAGGTTTACCTGCTACTGCATCCGGTTCTTTTATGTATTTTCTAGCAATTAATTGAGATTTAGATGATTTGGTATTGATGTTGGAAGTTGTATGCTTTTTTGGGCCTGATCTTTTAACATTGGAATTTGATTGATCTGGTAAACCATTTGATATTTTGTTAATTGAATTAGTTTTGTGATTATTCTTTACAGAATTTCCTAAATTTACATGGTTAGATTGTCCTAATTGGGAATTAGTGGATATTACTGGATAAGCAGATACAGTAATGCTTGTAATAATTAATACGCTAACTAAAAGTAGTATTTTTCCTTTAATTGTAACCACCTCTGCATAATTTCGTATCTTTATTTATGTTTTTCATAACTAATAATAATTTCGCGTAAATGCAATTTAGATACAAAATTAAAGATGCTTAATAGAAGAACTATTATAATCCTCTGTGCAATAATTAATATAGTTAATTCTATACAAATAAAACTAAGAAAAATGATCCTATTAATTTCAAGATATATGTCTATTAAATCATCTGTTAACCTGGCTGGATGTAAATGTATTAAAATTATATTTTGAATATAATTTAATGTAATTTTTTAATATGGAATAATTAATAGCTACAAATTACAAAAATAGTATGTTATTGTTATACTTTAAGATTTATGGCAGGCTTTCAAGCGTATTTGACATATTTATTTGTTTATTAAACTTAAATGAATCATTAAAGCTTATTTTGAACAAAGTGTTTATTATTTGAGTTGTTTGGGTATTCTTTTATGAGATAATGCATTCAAAAATGATTTTAGACGTGATTTAAGCTAGCAGCCATATATAAAAATTATATGTCTATAAATATTAATAAAGGACATTCAATAAATATAGCGGTAAATTAGCGATTTAATGGGAATGTATAACAATGGTTTCTATCTCAGATCTGGAAAAAATGAGGGATGAAAAGGATATAAATGGCATCATAAATGCATTATACGATGGGGACAAGCGAATTCGAGAAAAAGCAGCATATATCCTGGGAGATATAGGTGCAAAAGAAGCAGTTGAACCTCTAATTAAAATGTTAAGTGATGAATACTGGCCTGTTCGTAAGGCCGCAGCTTTATCTCTGGGCAATATTGGAGATGAAAAAGCTGTTGAACCTCTAATTAATGTTTTGAGAGATGATTACTGGCATGTGAGGGAAACAGCAGCACTGGCTCTTGGTGCAATTGGTGACAGGCGGGCAGTTGAACCAATTATCAGCGCATTAAA
>DADN01000128.1:4535-8469 GCA_002509665.1 Methanobacterium sp. UBA8 | reverse complement strand
TTCCACCGTAATCGTTGTAGATAGCACCGCCTGCAATTGGGATATACTTAGGATCTCCAACACCACCTGCAGCATTATCTGTAAAACTAGTGTCATCTGCAGTTAAAATGCCAATATTATAGATAGCACCACCGGCAGCATACGCTTCGTTACCTTTAAAATTACTGTCTTTCACATTCAAAGTCGCATCGTTGTAAATAGCGCCACCACAAGCATATACATCGTTTTCTATGAAACTGCTGCCAGTTATAGCTAGAGTACCTCTATTTAAGATAGCACCTCCACCATAACCAGTCTGAAGTACATGATTATTAATGAAAGTACTGCCAGTTACAGCTAAATCACCCACATTGTAGATAGCGCCACCGCCATAAACAGCACAATTGCTTGTGAAATTACTTTCATCAACAATTAGGGTGCCATCATTATATATAGCGCCACCAAAACCATCTACAGGATATTCTAAGAAATTATCACTATCTACAGCATTATCTAAAAAAATACTGCCTTTAACAGTTAAATTTCCTTTATTGTAGATAATTCCAGTGCCATCAAATACAAATCCATTTGCTATTGTTAAATTTTCGATTGTAACTGTCACACCTGTTTGGATCTTGAATATCCATGCTGAATCCGTTCCATTGATTATAGTACCACCCTGACTTTGGCCAATAATGGCCATGTTCTTGTTAATAGTAATTTTAGCGTTGTTTACTCCTTTATAATTCCCATCTGCAATATTGACTGTTCCGCCATTATTTACTGCCCCTGTCGCATTTTTAATGCTGAGTTTCGGGCCGTTTGTACCTGATGTCCATGTTGATGACAAACCGTCCCATGAATCGTTTCCTGATGAACCATTAACATAAATAATATCGCCAGAAGCTGCGGAAACACTGCTAATGCATAAATTAAAAATTAAAGTTAAACTTAAAATCATTAATGGAATTAAAATTCTCCTTTCGCATTTAATTGCCTGTTTTAATATCTTTTCACCCCCTTCACAATTAGTATCATCCAAATTTAAGATCATAAAGTGTTATGTTAAACTCGTATAAAAAGATTAATACTTATTCTGCAGATTAATAAGAATAAATTAGTAAAATACACATATAGTGCTAAATTATATTACAAAATAAAAATTTAATTAAAGATTTGAAGATAAAAAAAGCATCTAAATATAGAATAATTAAATAAAAGTTTAAATCAGACTTTTTAAATTAAATTATATGTTACAAATAAACTAATTAAGCCCCAAAGATACGGATATCATGAATTCATTCAAATTATGTAATTAATAAAGCTTATTACTTTTTTATGTAAAAAATAACGATTTTTTAATGTGATAGGCGATTTAAATTTGATATTGTAGTGTTTTTCATATTATTTTCCAAAACAATTTTAAGGACAATGATATACTCTATTAGAGGAGGCACTGATCATGCCATCAAAAAATGAAGGATCTGAAATACATAATAAAAGAAAAAGAAAAGGCAGGAAAGCCAGGGCAGATGAATATTTAAGTGTCACCGGTGACAGGCATAAGGTAATTATGACACCTACCGGCATAATGATGGAAGATGGACTTGTTCCATATAAAAATATAATACGTATCTATAAAAAGAAAGATACTGATTTTTATGGGTATGCCCGAATTAGAATATGGTTTACCAGCGGAAAAATAACCGTTAGAAAAGTTAAGTCTGCAGATGCAATTAGATTCATTCTTGCTGTAAGAAAGAAAATGAAAGAATTAGAGAAAAAACAGGGCGAAGATTCTGTTAAAGACGATCCCATATTTTTTTAGGTGCAAAATTGCGGAAATCCATGAGTTAAATTAGAATAACATAAAACTCCTGATTTTAATTATTTAAACAAATTTAATTCAATGTTCTTTATTTTCCATATTCATAGAACTGGAAAATACACAAATTTAACCATAAATAGGACATTGACCACTACTTTTAACAAAAATGACCCACATATTAAAAGAAAGATAAACTTTTATAATTTAATTTGGCTCAAAAATGGAGACTAAAACCATGAAAGTTTCATCCTTACTCCCAATAACCCGGTGGGCAAGATCGTATAATAAAGAATGGTTAAGACCAGATATTATTGCTGGAATTACAGTTGGGGCATTTACAATACCCGAAGCCATGGCATACGTTTCTCTGGCAGGGCTGCCTCCAGAAATTGGTTTATATTCTGCAATGGTAGCTTTACTGGTTTACATGATTTTTGGGACATCTAAACAATTGTCTATCGGCCCTACATCAACTATTTCTATACTGGTTGGTTCCACAATCGGTTCCCTGATAGCTGTAAATACCGGCCAGTACTTCATGATGGCATCACTTGTAGCCGTCATGGTGGGGATTCTCGCGCTCATATCATGGGCTTTAAGATTAGGATTCATAATTAAATTCATTTCAAAAACTGTTTTAACCGGATTTTTAGCCGGTCTAGCATTATATATTGCATCGGGACAGCTCCCCACATTAATTGGAATACCTGGAGGTTCGGGCACTTTNNCAGGTCAACCCTGCCACTCTTGCCATTGGTATCGGCGGAATTCTATTTTTAATTTTAGCCACTAAAAAATTTCCCAAACTGCCCAATACGTTGTTCCTCGTTTTAGGGTCAATTGCAGTCGTTACTCTGGCTAACTTAGCTTCTTTAGGTGTAAAAATAGTAGGGAACCTTCCCCAAGGATTACCTGCGTTGATAGTTCCAGATCCCAATTTGATAGATATTAATATCTTGATCACTCTAGCAGTGACTGTTTTTCTTGTAAGTTATGTGGAAGGGTATATATTCGCCTCCGAATATGCTGCTAAAAACAACTATAAAGTTGATAAAAATCAGGAACTGCTGGCTTTGGGGGCATCTAATGTAGCTGTAGGCCTTTTCCAGGGGCTGCCCATAGGCGGGACCCTATCGAGAACAGCAGTAGCTGACGAAAGTGGGGCAAAAACCCAACTTGCTGGAGGGGTATCGGGATTAGTACTTTTATTAGTTCTGGTTTTATTTACAGGAGTATTCTACAACTTACCTCAGGCCATACTGGCTGCTATTGTACTGTATGTAATAAGGAGACTGGTTGATATTCCACATTTCCGCAAGATCTATAATTTCAACAGGATAGAATTTGCAGTTGCCATTGTAACACTTTTAACTGTGCTTTTTATCGGTGCACTGGAAGGAATTGTAATTGGAGTTATATTATCAGTTTTAAGCTTACTTAAAAACATGTACAATCCACATATAGCAGTGCTAGGCCGTATTCCGGGTACGGTTCAGTATTTAGACATTAAACGCCGCCCAGAAGCTGAAATAGCATCCCATACTCTCATTGTCAGGGTTGATGGGTCACAAATATTCCTGAACACAGAAAATGTTAAAAATACCATTATTGATTTAGTAGAAGGAGAATATAAAGACACTAAGTTGTTTGTTTTAGATTTTGAGGCCACTTCTTTCATTGATTATTCTGGAATTGAAATGTTAGAAGAACTCGTCGACGAGCTGAAGAGCCGCGGCATTAAAGTTAAAGCTGCCAATGTCTATGGACCCCTCAGGAAATCTATTAAAAAGACAAGATTAGAACATGAAATCATGGAAAGTAAATTCTGTTTAACCATTGACCAGTGCCTTAAAAGATGGGAAAAAGAAGAAAAAGAATAGAATTTAATTTAATTTTTCAAATCAACATTTATCAAAAATACCTATTTTTTAATAGAATCTCTAAATGGACATATTTTAAACATTTAAACCTCATGAAGTATTATAATGAGGTAAAAGTTTTAATAATCAAAGATTATATACCAAAATAAATAAATATAGTTACGTAATGCTTTCAGAACAATTCATTTTAATTGGTTCCCTTTTGCTTTTTATCAGCATAATAATAAGCAAAACTTCAAACAGGCTG
>DADN01000128.1:0-4514 GCA_002509665.1 Methanobacterium sp. UBA8 | reverse complement strand
ATTACACAGTTCATAGGGATTATTGCCCTGGTCATAATCCTTTATTCAGGAGGTTTAGACACTAAATGGAAAGATGTTAAACCAGTCCTTGGTAGGGGGGTTGTTCTTTCTACTGCAGGTGTTTTAATAACCACCGTGGCGGTAGGCCTTTTTATTAACTGGATTACAGGGTTCTCTCTTATTCAATCCCTTTTAATTGGGGCTATTGTTTCATCCACAGATGCAGCAGCAATATTTTCTATCTTCGGGTCAAAAAACAATGATTTAAAAAATAATATCATACCAACCCTTGAGCTTGAAAGTGGGACAAATGACCCTATGGCCTACTTTTTGACCACCACTTTGATATTTTTGATATTGAACCCAACAACATCGGTCTGGTCTACTATACTGTTACTCGTGCAGTCAATAGGACTCGGTGTCATCCTGGGAGTTATTTTCGGGAAAGGGTCAGTTAAACTAATTAACCACATTAAACTTCACATTCAGGGACTTTATCCAGTCCTTACCATAGCGCTGGCCTTTTTAACATTCTCTGTAACCTATTTTGTGGGGGGAAATGGTTTTTTAAGTGTTTATATTGCAGCGCTGATACTTGGAAACAGCCATTTCATCAATAAAAAGATTCAAATGCAGTTTTTCGATGGAATGGCATGGTTAATGCAAATTATAATGTTTTTAACCCTCGGACTCCTGGTATTCCCTTCCCAAATTGTTCCAGTAATTGGAGTAGGAATTTTAATTTCATTCTTCCTGATTCTAGTTGCCCGGCCTCTTGCAGTGTTCTTATGCCTTTCTCCATTTAAAGTAGGGCTCAAAGACAAAGTTTTCATTTCATGGGTTGGTATTAAAGGAGCTGTGCCTATTATCTTTGCAACTTACCCCATAGTAGCTGGAATCAGCGGCGCAAACATGATCTTTAACATAGTTTTCTTTATAACCTTAACTTCAGCATTGGTACAGGGGTCAACTATCCATGTACTTGCTGAACGCTTAGGCCTTTCTACTGCAAAAACAGAAGAAGAAGCAAAGTCGTTAAAAGAATAAAAATAGCAAAAAAAATTGAGCTTTTAATCTACGCTCTTTATTTTCCCAAAATTCTTATCGTAGTATTCAATACCTTCAGGTAAGAGTCTAACGTTAAAAAAGTCAAAATTGACCTTACTTATATCACCTAATGTCTTCACTAAGTTCATTTCTTCCAGGCAAGGTATTGCACTGTTAATTTCGTCACATTCCAGATTGGTAATTCTTCTTATGACATCGCCACTGCTGGCATTTACTCTACTTCTTTCTACCATCGCTTTTAATATTACCATTGCGTTTTCATAGTTGGAATCCATCAAATCACCTACTTTAAAGAAATAGCCCTCAAACAAATATTTGTTAGAGCTAAAATCCTAACTTCCAAAATCTGAGCCTCAAATTTTTTACAGATGTGGAAGCTTTAATATTTTTCAGTTGATATTTGAACTACATCATATATAAATCGAACTGCCTTATTATGAAACTCGCATATAAGATAAATACGGATACAAACTCAATATTGAACGTTACTCTTTAGTTTAAATCGCTCTTAATAATTTATTTATACTAAATTACGACAAATTAGAGTATTTACGTATTATAATCACCTAAATTATATTTTCAATACATAGGACTTGTATATAATTGCTTTTCATATATTAAAAAGTTAATTAGATTTTACAGACTATTACATCTCCTGTTAAAAATCCTGAATTTCAAGGTAGAAAAATGTATTAAAGACCTATTTCGTGTATTTAGTAAATAATTTAAGATAAAAAGGGCACCATAAAGATATTTCAATATATTAGTAAAAAACATGCAAATATACAAAAATGAACCTGTTCAAAAACACAAAAGTACAAAAAACATATAAATTAGTACGAACTTATTATTAAGTGGACTGCTAAATAATCCTGGACATCATATGGTGCCTCCTTCGGTGTTCAGGATTATTTAGACACCTTTCATTATTTTTAGATGTTAAAATATTGCTTAGAAATAGTTGATTGTAATGCTGTTTAATTCGTTTACAAACCTTTTATTTTAATTTATTATATAATTCTAAATTCTGTAAGAGGCTATAATACTCCATATTTGACACAATTAATTCAATTTACTGTACTGAAACATGTCCACTTGCTTTAAAAAAAATATTTACTCCATTTTTGAATCATTTAGTCCTATTAAGATCTACAGCATATAATTAGGTTATTTTTTCTTTAAATATCGTTAATTCTAGTTATAAATTGATCTTAAATTAAGAAGTTTTATATTAAAGTGTATTAAAACATTAAATGGAGGTAAAAAAAGTGATTAACTGGGAAATTATAATTACAGGTTCAGCATTAACCATAGTACTTACCTTGATTCTTCCATTGATTCTTGGAACGCTTGGATTTCCAATTGCGTATCTTTTAGGAGCTATGTATGCCGGTTACGCTGTTGGTGGAGGTTATAAAAATGGTGTTGTTTATGGTGGACTTGTAGGTGCTATTATTACAGTGATTTATGGAACAGGTATCATGGTGAGTACTAGAATACTTGAAGAATTTTTTGCTATAGCATCACCTGCATTACTATTAGGAGTAATTGGTGGTTTCATTGGGTTTTTTATTAAAGAATTAGAATTATCAAAAGAAAGTACAGCCTAATGTCAATTAAACACATATTCCATATTTGCTAATAATTTCTTTTTTCATGATTATACAAATAATCGCAAAATTTTATTTTATTTGTGAGCGAAGCGAAAGAGCTTCATATCTAAAGAATTTAACGAATATGACCAATATATTATTTAGACATATTTACAGTCTTTTTTATGATTCCATCTAGAAAGAACCAATTATAAACTCATTTGTGGTCTCATAAATATTTATATTCGGTTCTCACTTGAAAATCCTATGTTATAATAATAAGAAAGATTAATATAGAAAATATGAGAATTTACAATTAGGGTTATCTTCTTAAAATGAAGCTAATTTAAAAAATGGTGTTAATTATGGTGAAAGTTAATTTAAACTTTACAAATCCTATTTTTACAATAACTGCAGGGGTTATTATTGCATTTGGGTGGATGTTTTTACCAATATTTGGATATATGGGCCCTCTAGTTGGAGGAGTAATAGCTACATATTATGCTAAAGAAAAAAAGATAATATACGGCATTTACTTAGGGGCGATTATGACAATAATACTCATTATATTTGGAAAATCAGAATATTTCACAAATATTGACTTTATGTCTGTTCTAATTATCGCATTTTGGATATTCCTACCTGCAGTTATCGGCAGTTATATTGGAAAAAAAGCTTACAAACGTTATAAACAAGACACCGTAATAAAAACTTAAAAATTTTTTATTTTGCGAATGTAATATCCTCCTGAATTTAAAGAATATAGAAGATATACCATTAAACTAATTCTCTCACCCAGTTAGTGGAATCGTTAAAGAACCCATTTGATTTGATTTTGTAAAAAAGAAGCCATAAATAAAGAATTCATTAATAGTAACAATAAGGTTTTATATTTAATTTAGAAAAAGAATATCATGGATACATATAATTTATTCAGGTTAATATTTGGAATAATAGTTATAATTACAGCAAGTATACTTACAACCTTATCCTTTTATTATAAGACAATAAATGTTGATAATAAGAATGTACTAATAGTGTTAATAATTATAGGTTTATTTTTAATGGGAATTTCAAACATTATGCTAGGTTTATTTTATTAAATTTCATGGCATATTTCTACTAGAGCATTAAAAAACCCATTTGATTTGATTTCGTAAAGAAGAAGCCAATAATGAATTTAATTTGTGATCTCTTTTATTGAATACATTTGATGGTACCTTTTAATGGATTCACTTGTGGTGCCTCCAATAGAACCACCGTCCTTTTTATCAAGGGTTGCATTACTCCTCTGAAGCTCTTTTAAGAATCACATCCCTATTTCTCTAAAGTTCTAATCTCCCGCTAGGGGCTACTATTCTAGNNCTAAATTCTGGATCCAACTAAGGATTCTATAAAAGGACGCTCATCTTTACTACGGAAAAAAAGTATTTTAAAACACGAAAATTAGTCAAAAATCAGAGATTTTTAATTCACTCTTTAAGAGAAAAAATAGTGAGATTAAGCCCCAGGGGGGATTCGAACCCCCGATCTATGCCTTACCAAGGCATCGCTCTACCGGCTAAGCCACTAGGGCAAATTTATAATTTTTGTTGGTATTAATGAGAATAGAACTATGTTATTTAAATTAGCTTTTTAAATGGATATTTTTAAGTGCAGGGGATGGGATTCGAACCCACGNNCCGCTCGGGCACCCCTGCATAACATAGAAATTATTTGATGTCCTATATAACCTTAACGGTTTTAACAAAAGTGATGTTAAATTCATACAATTAAATTATAACAATCCCATAAAACCCGTATTGCATAGGTACACTATATAGTAAACAATCTGGTATTTAAGTTTTTAGTATA
>DADN01000309.1 GCA_002509665.1 Methanobacterium sp. UBA8 | reverse complement strand
AAAATTCAAAGAATTTTTGACGTAAAAAAATCTTCGATTTTTTCAACTTCGTCATATCAACGTTTAACGAACTAAATACACTTGAGATCACTGAACTAAAAATCATTAAAAATTACCAAAAATCACTTGNNCACAGCTATATGTGGTGGTGAATATAATGTACTTTTTTAAAAAATGAACTTTTTATTTCTTAAATAATAATTTTAACCTGTTAATTATGGCATATGAATAAAAATCCCAATACTTATATGAATATAATAAAGACATCTTAACTGGTGATTTAATTGAGGATATCAAGCAGGTATGTGGGGATAATAATAGTCATTTTAGTTTTTATAGTTTTAACATCGGGATGTACATCAATCAACGATTTTATAAAGAGCAGTGGTAATGGTAGTTTTTCTGAGTATAATGTTAGTTTTAATTATCCTAATGGTTGGTTTGCTTTTGCTGACAATCAGACGGGTGGTAAATCCATTTCTGTTTCTAAAGACAGCTCATTTAACGGCGTACAGTTTAATTTACAGATAATGAATAACAATGGTCTATCAGAAAAAGGAATAATTAATCAAATGGAAAACAGTAAAACTCCGGGTTGGAGGAAAATTTCCAACAGCACACTTACAATAGACGGTAAAAAGGCATATAAAGATGTATTTATATATAAGAATGGAGATTCTAATCAAAATATGAGATTTGAACAGATATACTTCGTGAAAAATTCAAAAACTTACTTAATACTCCTCCAGGCTACAGATAAAGACTTTGATAAAGAAAGACAGAACTTCGATATTATTCTCAATAGCCTCAAAATCCAGTAACTCTCTATTTTTTTTTATAGAATAAGAATAATTCAAAATATATCGAAAAATTTTAATTACTCTTTTCTATATTAATGTAGTATGGAGAAAATAGTACTTGGTCTCCCGAAAGGGAGCTTAAATAATGTAAACAGAGGTAACACTTACCAGTTATTTGTTGATGCAGGTTACGAAGTCAAAGGATACGAACCAGGTAAGGAAGAAAACGAAATACTGATTGCAAACGATCCTGAAATTAAAGCATTCCTTTCAAGGCCTCAAAGCTCTCCAGTAGAGCTTAACCGAGGAATTCTTGATATTGCAATTGTTGGCGAGGATTGGGTAAGGGAAGAATCTGTAGAAAGTGGGGAAAACTTAATAAAAAGAATAGGTGACCTTGATTACGGTCAAACAAGGCTTATAGTAGCTTTACCAAATGAAGCACCTTATGATTCACTCACCGAGTTCTTTAGAGCAAATAAAGATAGGAAAAAACCAATACTGTGTTTTACAGAATACCCTAACTTAACCAGACAGCACATCATGAACAATGAAGGATACAAAGAACTATTTGGTGACAGTAAACCATTTGTTCAAGTAAGAGGTCTCAGGGATGGAGATAATAAACAGGTTCAGATTATCAACTCTGACGGTGCAACTGAGGTTTACATTGCAAAAGGCGCTGATCTCATTGTGGACAACACTCAAACTGGAAGCAGTCTTAGAAAAGCAGGGCTTAAAATCTTAGAAACAATAATGGAATCTAGTGCCGGATTGTATGCAGGACCTAGCTGTTCTGGTAAGAAAGCCGAAAAAGCACAAATGATATTTGAGCAGCTTTTCGGAGCAATCACAGCTAGAAAATACTTCGATGTAAAATTCAACATATCTACTGAAAAACTGGAAGAAGTTAAAGGATTTTTACTGTCAAAAGGTTTCTGCTCTGACGAGCCTACAGCTGTAAAAGGGGCCAGCTTTTCTCAGGTAAATGTTTTAATTCCTAAAACAAAATTCCCTGCAATGCTTCGAGGAATAAAAAGCTACGGTGCATCTGCAATTGTCCGTGAAAACGTCAAGCAGTATGTTAAATAAGTTTTTACAATTTAATTATTTATTTTTTAAGGAAATCATTATTAATTTATTAAATTTTTCATTAATTCAAGTTTTACATCCCATTTTTCTTTTGTGTAATGCATAACTTAGTTTTAGTACAATAAATAGAGATATACAAAGTTATAATAGAAATAAAAAAGAAATTATTAACTAAAAAGATATTCGTGTCTAAAAGATTGTGTAATTAATATCCNNCGGCTCCTAAATTTGTAGAATATGCAACTATTTTTAGTTGTGCACATTGTCATGAGCATATAAAGATAATGGAGTTAAAATGGAAAAAATAGGTTTAATAGGTAAGTTTAAAATACTTTCAAGACCTACTGGAAGTCCTAAATGGGGACATGCTGTTAGGGCTGTTATTTTAATGGTTTTGGCAGGTTTAATAGCTCATTTTTTGGGCTTTGATAAGGGAATTCAAGCAATAATGTTTGTAACTCTTTTAGCTAGCATAATAATTGATATTTCCCTTCCAATCCGCAAGGTAGCTATTTTGGCACTTTTAGGTCTTTTTATGACAGTTTTAGCTTTTTTAAGTGCATATTTGGCCTTATCAAATCTTGAAATATTCATTTTATTTACGGTTATATGGGCATTTTTCACCACTTCTCTATATATTTTTGGGGCCACCGAAGGTTCTTTGGGATTCACATTCTTTTTAATTTATTTTGTAGCGGTTTTAATGGTTAATACAGGCTCAAATCCGGTAGAATGGTGCATTTACAGCGTATTACCTTACCTTGTAATTTCTATATTATTTATTCCTAAAATATGGCTCGAAAAGAAAAGATTAAGAGAGATGGTGACTGTTGGATTTAATCCCAAGTCCTCAATTCAAAGTGTTTTCATTACACTGAAGATTCTCTCTGGAATCTCATTAAAATCTGATTATTATGATATTTTTAAGCTTGGAAGCTATTTGAAGGGTTTAAGATCTTACAGTGACTTAATTGTTTCGAGATTACCTTTAAGATATAAGGCATGTTTTAATAACTTCTTAGAGGTTGCAGATAAGTCATCTTTAAAGGTTTCAACTAATTTTAAAAGTAACGATGACATGGTGGATCTAAATGAGATGGATGATGCCCTTTTAGATGTTGAATCATGCTTTTTAGGAAATAAAAATAAGAATAATGTGGTTCTTGAACTTTCTCAGGGTATAAATGATATATTGGATAAAAGCAATAAGTTACTTTCTGGTAATTCAAAAAAAGAGAAGAAAAAAGTAGAAATTCCTAAAGTATCTTTTAGGGAAGTTTTGGAAGCTAACTTCAATATAAACAACATCTATATTCGCCATACTATCCGTTTTACACTTGCAATAACAATTGCACTCATTTTTGTTTATTTTAATCATGAAAGAAGCGCAATATGGGTTACAATGGGGATTTTAATTATCTTAAAACCTGATATTACCAGCACTGTTAATAACTTAATTTCAAGGGTAGGATTTAATTTGTTTGCTATAATTATAGCTATAATTGTTTCATTCATATTCCCTCATTATGTTTTAATATGGCTGGCTTTTATAATGCTTTTTTTCTTCAGAGCATTTTTCCCAGGCTACATGGCGCTTTCTATAATGGCGATTACAGTTTTCATTGTTTTGGTATGGCCCACAGGAACTGTATTTGAAAATGCAATTGCAAGGCTTGTAGACATTTCTATAGGTGGAATTATAGCCTTTATATTTGCTTATGTAATTTTACCAAGCAGGGTCACAGTCAACCTTCCTGATCAGCTGATTAAAACCATTAAAGCCAATATAAATTATGCTAATCAGGTTTTAGCTATTTCCAAAAATTATGATCATAATATAGTAAAATGCTTTAAAAAGTATATTAGAGAAGACAATAATCTTGAGGCGGGAATAAAGAAATTAGAAGATAC
>DADN01000204.1:3737-4144 GCA_002509665.1 Methanobacterium sp. UBA8 | reverse complement strand
CATAGGGAAAAACATTGAATACAACTTTAAATCCTTAGAAAATAATCCTAATGTTCCTAAAACAACAGTATCAGATGATTTTATTAAAGAATTCGAAAATTACGCTAAATCGATGGGAATTGTAAGTATAGGATACACCAAGATTCTTCCAGAATTAATATTTAAAGACAATGCAGTTCTATATGAAAATGTAATTGTAGTGACTAAAGAAATAGACAAGAACCAGGTAGATAACGAACTTCCAGGAAAAGCAGAAACAGATCTCAAGCTTTACGATAAACTTGGTAAAATAACAAATGAACTTGCTGATTACCTTAGAGAAAATGGTTTTGGCGCACACGCAAGTCATCCGGCTATTGGATCAGTTACATATCCAACACTTGCACAACAAGCAGGAATAGGCTATA
>DADN01000204.1:0-3731 GCA_002509665.1 Methanobacterium sp. UBA8 | reverse complement strand
TAATTTACCATTAAAAGAGGATAATGAACATTCATGGATAGCAGACTATTGTAACACTTGTGGAAAGTGCATTAAAAAATGTCCGGAGAATGCTATTGTAGAAATAGAATCTGATGGATCTAAATCAAGTAAATTTGTACCGGAATTATGCAGGGGATGCTATGAAAGCTGCACTATATGTCTGAAAGAATGTCCGTTTAATAACAGAGAATATGGCCGGATTAAATCAAGGTTTGAGAAAATAACAAGAAAATAAAACGATTAAAAGTTTTCTATTTCAAATTTTTTTGAATTGATTCAAAATGTATATATCCCATAAAAAATAACTTGATTATTGGTCGAAGAAGGCATAATATATCCTTCGTTAACTCTATTCAGCTTAAGTAGAATTACTTAAGTCCCTGGACACTTAGGGCATTGTGTCCAGGGAATATNNATGAATTAATTAGTAAAAAAGATAGTAAATACTATTCTTTTTCTGTAAATAATTTAATTGATGTGAATATTAGTAATGCACCCAATATAATTTTTAGTAGCTCTGAAGGAGCGTATATGACTAAGAATGCACCTATTGAAGCACCGATTATAGAAGCTATACCCATTGGTACGACTAAAGAGCTNNTACATTTTATTTTTTGTATGTCTTGTGATTCCAACAATCATTGTAGGTAAACTGATGATTAAGCTCATTGTTCCGGCCAATTTAACATCTATTCCAAAAAGTAGAATTAATATCGGAATAATAACTTCTCCACCAGCAACCCCTAAAAGACTACTGATGATTCCAATAAGTATTCCGCAGAATACAGCTACAATTAGCTCTATATATAGACTGCCAAACATTATTCCCATTGAGCCAAAGGTAATAAAGCTCTCACTAATAAGAAGTAATCCCATAATCAAAAGCAAGGTTAACAAGACTTTTTTAAACAAAACATCGGATACTTTAGTTAACATTCCTATTCCCCAGTAAGCACCTGTAGTAGAGCCTATAATGATTGCAACCATTAGCAATACTTGAGGAACAATAATAGAGATATCAAAATTGCAGGATCTAAAATATATTGCCGCTGAAACTGTGATTAAACTTATTAACATATTTAATGCCACTGCTTTCTTAGCAGTTTTATTAAATGTCTTTAATAAGAAAGGAAGCCTAAATTCAGCTCCCCCTAGACCTATTAATCCGCCTAAGCAGCCAATAGGTCCACCTATAACAAATGATAAAATGGATGTTTTTTTATTACTCATTTTTAAACCTATATATAAAAATCGTATTTTTAACCGAGTTATATATAATTTACAATATATATCTTTTCTTTCTATTCATTGGTAGTTACTGATGTTTTTGTTTAAATGGATAGTATTTATCATTACTTTTCAAATGTTTACAAAATCTCTCAAAATTCATCGAATTTTGGAGCACGAAAAACTTTGTTTTTGAAATTCTTTAACTCAATAATCTTAAAAAAAATAATTGAAGTGATTTAATTAAATTACAATTGATAAAGCGGTTTCAAATTTAATAAGATAATATCGACTGAAACCAAGTATATACGCTCATAGAAACAATTCAAGGAGCGTAACTTAGATTTTTTGACTTGCAGGTTTGAAAGGTAATTTAATACACATAAAAATAAATGTATTTCTCTTTTTCTACTTTATAAAAGGGGGATAGCTGGACATTAAATACTTTTATTTAATGTCCAAGGAAAAAGTCGAATTGCTAATTTAATACTAATTTTTTACTTATTTATAGTTTCATTTTTGTGTTTATGTGTTTTTGTGCATAATTGATAGATAATCACCAAGTTTAATAGATTTAATAGTTTTTAATAGAATTGATTAGTGGCGCGATATTTTTAATTTGGCACGTCAATTGCAATGATATGATTATTTCTTTGTCGCACATTAGTTCGTGGCGTTCTTTAACTTAGGCTTTTGGTCCGTGGGGCAAAGGGGAGTTCACAGGTCAATACAGTTATTGTAATTATCAAACTTTCAGTTATATTATTGTTTATAATGGAGTAAATTATATAAATCCTGCTAATTATCCTCCTTTTTGCCTTATGGTTGGATTGGGGTTTTTAAGGGTGCAGCCATAATATTTTTTGTTTATATAGGTTTTGATGCTATTACAACTGCTGCTGAAGAAGTTAAAAATCCTAAAAAAACTTTTCCCATTGCAATCTTAGGATCTCTTATTATAAGCACCATCCTATACATCTCAGTTTTAGGTGTTTAAAAGGCATCGTACCATACTACATGTTCAAAGAAACAGCGGCTCCAGTTGCCTTTGCATTAAATATAGTAAGTATTCATTGGGCAGATATAATAATATCCATTGGAGCATTGCGGAATTACATCCGTACTTTTGGTAAACTTTTTTGAGCAAAGTAGGGTATTCTTTGCAATATCAAGGGATGGTTTACTTCCTGAGTTTTTTCAAGACTCCACAAAGATTTCAGAACACCTACCAATGGAATACTAATCGTAGGTATTGTTGCATCTGTGATAGCAGCTTTTTTACCCATTACTGAATTAGCAGAATTAGTAAACATTGGAACTCTACCCTAATATTCCCTGCAAGTTTCATGTCAATAGTAAAAGACTTAAAAAACTTCATATCATCCGAAATAAAGCTATAATAACATTTAAAGGATAAAATGCACCATATACTGAAGAAAAAAACTTTATCTTTTTATTTTTATGTATATCTATATTCTAAAGTCCAGATATTATAAATATGAAAGAGAAATTTAGTTTCGGTATTCTTCAACTAGATTAATCAACTTATTTGTTGTTTCCATCAATCTATGATCAATTNNTAATAATATTGAAATAGTATTTTCTCCTATAATATTATTCATGACCACTGATAAACCAGATCTAAATAAAATTGAAGAATCATTTATAGAGATGATAGGCCATTTTGAAAAGTCTTCAAGTACTGTATTCATAAAAGGCATGGTCGATCCGGATGTTATCAAAAATGGAGATTTAAAAGAGATTGGAAAATCTTTAAGGCAGATATCTGATTTCTTAGATATTAAGGCTAGAGATNNAGAGATTTAAAACTTTTGCCTTATGAATCTGAAGAAGGCAGAACAGAAATGAGATTAGACCACTATATATGGGCACTTAAGGATATAGGAAAAGAATTGGAAAAATCTGAGACTAAAGAACTCCATGATTACCACTGGTCCATAATAGGNNATTATAATTATATTCAGCTTATTTGATCATATTGAAAATTATAGGGAAGAATAATAAAAAATATAAACTAATGTGTTTTTGCATACATTCACAAAAATGAAATTATGAATAGTCAAAAATTAGTATTGATATTACCTAAAATACCTTCGTCTTGGATACTTTCATGAGTTTCCAAGACATTAATTTAAAAAAACAAATTAAAAACAAGTTAATCTGTAATTCCTAAATACTTTATTCTATTCTTAATTAACTTTTCAACCTCTCCATCTTGTTCGGAACTCCATTTTATGCCTTTATTATCATATAAAGGTTTAATTAAGTTTTTAAATTTCTTTCTGATTTTAATATAAATAATCCTCCCTTTTTAGAATGTATTAAGTGAAGTAGGTATAAAAGATACTTTTTAGGAACTCCTTAAAACATTAAGAAAATATCCATTTTACTGTAGATTTGGATAAATTTAAATTTTTAAAAAAAAATAATTAGTACTAATATATTATAATTTATTAAAATTA
>DADN01000114.1 GCA_002509665.1 Methanobacterium sp. UBA8 | reverse complement strand
GTACGATAGGATTTGACCAAAACTGTATATAAAAATCAGCGTTAAAATTACAAATAACGCTAATTTTAATTTTGTACTATTTTTTCTTACTTTGAACTTTTTAAACGATTTATTTTTGATTATATTGGTTTTTTTGAGTTTTAAAAAGCCATAGATAAAAAATCCGGCCAAAATTATAAATATAGTGATAATACCTTCCATACCTATAAATCCTGGAAGTTTGTCAATAAAAAAGAACAAATTAGAATCATAAGCTGCATTTTCTGCTAAATGTACGGTTGAAGTTGTCCCAAAAGCAGATATAAATGGATAGAGTGCATTACCAAATTTTTCAAAGAAGAAAATAAAAACTGGAATCATAAATATGAAAGATGAGAGTATTCCTGCAAATAAATGTTTAATATTTTTGATTTCATGCCTATTTATCAGAATATAAAGGAAAATAGGGAAAATAAGAAGTGCATTATTGTATCTTGTTAGAAAAGCAAGCATGACGAATGGAAACGCTAAATAAAAATACTTTGAATCTTTTTTAACAGCTAGAATTAGGAAATAAAATGCCCAGATTGTGAGGGAAACACTTGCGATATCTGCAAATCCTACACTCACATATGCAAGAACTTCAGGAAATGTAGCAAATAATAAAGCACCTAAAAAGCTTTGAAGATCATTGAAACGAATTTTAAGTAGGAAAAATAATCCAACAACTCCANNGAAAATAGCGTTTGTAGATATGTATCCTGCTCTAAAGATTAGAGAAAGTAGAAATGAGAAAAATGGAGGTCTTGACGCGTCAAAATAACTCATATTCTGACCCGCAAATACTAGTGCATCGGAAAGAAAATCGCAGCTATCTGATAATGGGCCCATTTCAAACTGAATTAATACGCGATAATAGGTAATTATACTTACAATTATAATTAAAATGGCCAGTAAAATGTGGATGCTGTATTTTTTAAAGATATTTGTTAAGCTGGATGAATCCATGGTATGCCTCTAATTATTGTAATTGTTATTTTTTTAAGCCATAAAGTAGTAATATCTGCTAATATAACATGTATTAAATTTTATAATCTAATTATGTCTTATTTTGACAGTATATCCTAAAATTTATATAAAACTATTTATTAGGTAATGTAAGATGAATATTTATTAATTTACCCTTTATTAGGTTAATTTGTAAAAAGTGATCTTATAATGGAGATGTGATGGTTTTGCTACAAAAAAGCGAGAGATCGGGTTATTGCCAGATCAAAGAATTAATTGCAATTAGTATATTTGCAGCGTTAATTATCACATGTATTTTTTATGTAGGTACTATATTTGTAAGTGAATTTGCCAACGTGGGGAGTTATGATTCTTTAATTTATCTTAAAATGTCATATGCTCCTTTTCAAAGTACACTTGCCCCCTATATGTATAGAATATTAACTCCCACTTTGGCTTTTATGCTGCCATTTAATCATATAATTAACTTTACGTTGATAAATTTAACCAGCCTATTTTTAGTTGGGGTGCTGTTTTATTATTATCTTAAAAAACTTAATTTTAGCCAAATTCATAGTATTATGGGTGTTTTGCTGTTCCTTTTATCTCCGACAATATTATTTTCTTTGTATAACATAATTTTAGTTGACTTTTTATCATTCTTTTTCATTTTATTGGCGTTTTATGCAATATTATGCAAAAATGATAAGTTGTACTTAATTGCTCTTATTTTGGGGATTTTAAATAAAGAAACAATATTGTTTACTCTTCCATTATATTTTTTATTTAAATTAGAAGACCTTAAATTAATGGAAGCAGTTAAGTCCACAATTTTAATTGCAGCTATTCCTTTAGTATTATTTCTAGGCATTAGATATTATTTTGGTTTTACAAGCTATTTTTCAGTAGTTACAATAAAAGAAACGTGGCATTACATTAGTCAGACAATCAACGTGCTTATTAATCCTTATTTTGCCTTTGGAACTTTGTGGATAATTAGCTTATATAATGTTAAATTTATTAAAAGCACATTTTTAAAGAAATCATTATACATTCTGCCATTTATTTTTATGCAAATTTTAATTGCAACAGATGTTTTCAGGGCTTTATTTATAGCATTTCCTATAATAATTCCAATTGGTCTATATCTATTTAAAATCAAAGATATTAAACTACTTACTGCGTTTATATGGTTGTCATTTTTTGTAATCTTTGCTTATAGTTTATTTATTCCTCTTAATGGAAGTTTAGTAATGTTTATGTTTATGCCTTTAGAGTTGTTAATATTAATCATGTTATTAACTCATTATTTATCTATTAAACGGACTTTAAATAAAAAACATAGTGCAAATCCTAATTAAACAAGAAAAAGTATTTATAGACATAAAATGGATTAGATTAATTATAATTCATTTTTGTGATTTTATGAATGTAGAAAATGTAAAAACCATTAAATTTCATAGTTTATTAGATATGGATTGGACAAAGAAGCCCCAAATATTTATTTTGAGTTTATTATTCCTTATATCAAGAATTCCTCTTTTGAATTTAGGTTTTGGTGCAGATTCAGATGCTTGGAGGATTGCTAATTCTGCTTTTGATTTACA
>DADN01000161.1:5635-12282 GCA_002509665.1 Methanobacterium sp. UBA8 | reverse complement strand
TAGTAAAATTTATTTTAAATTAAAATTAAAATACTACTAATCTTTTTTAATAAAAAATAATAATCAGCCTTAGTGAAGATGGAATAATGAAAAAAGCTTATGAATCTCTAATAGAAAATAGGCTTAAAGCATTTGAAAACATGCCCGAAGGAGTTGCAATTCATGAGATAGTGTATGATTCCTCAAGTAAGGCTGTTGATTATATTATTATTGATGTAAATCATGCTTACGAGGATATAACGGGATCTAAAAGAGAAGAGATTCTGGGAAAGAAAGCATCTGCAATTTATAAAACGGATAAGGTTCCGTATATTGATATCTATTCTGAAGTCGCCAGGACAGGTAAACCTGAGCATTTTGAAGCTTATTTTAAACCAACAGGCAAATATTTTCGAGTTGTAGTTACTTCTCCAGAAAGAGGAAAATTTTCCACATTCTTTGAAGATATAAACAAATATAAAATTACAGAAAAAAAGTTAAAAAAGAGTGAAAAACGCTACCGTCTAATTTCTGAGAATATGGGTGATGTTGTATGGATATTAAACGTTGATTCTAGAAAATTCAATTATGTAAGCCCATCAGTGCACCAGCTGAGGGGTTACAGTTCCCAAGAAGCGCTTTCACAATCAATGGAAGATGTTTTAACTCCTGAATCTTATCAATTCATTATAAAAAACATACCTTCCCGTATAAATGCCTTTAAAAATGGTGATGAATCCGCAAGGGTTCAAACTCACGAAGTAAATCAAATCTGTAAAGATGGAAGCACAGTGCCTACAGAAGTGGTGACGACATTCTTGACAAACGAAAAAGGGGAAGTTAAGGAAGTATTGGGAGTAACTAGAGACATTACAAAACGTAAGAAAGCTGAAATGAAGTTAAAAGAAGCACATGATCATCTCGAAGAAAAAGTAAAGGAACGTACAAAGGAACTGGAAGAGGCATATAAAGCATTAAGTGAAAGTGAAGAAAAGTTTCGTGGAATTGTAAATAATGCAAACGATATGATAACATTATCTAAAGTAAATAAAAATGGATCCATAGGAAAATTCATTGAAGTAAACGACGTGGGGACTAAACTTTTAGGTTACAGTAAAGAAGAATTTTTGAACATGACTCCTTATGACATAGTCCACCCAAATATACCTGTTTCTGATGTAGAAATAGGATCTGAAATGTCAAAAAAAGGGTATACCCGACATGAAAGTGTACTGATAGCTAAAGACGGGACCCAAATGCCCTTTGAAGTTGCAACCCATTTTTTTAAGCTTAAAGGAAAAGATACGGTTCTTGCAGTTTCTAGAGATATCAGCGAACGTAAAAAAGCGGAATCTGCCCTGAAAGAAAGTGAAGAAATATACCGTAAATTACTCAGAGAATCTTTTGATGCATGGGCTATCCACAGTGAAGGTATAGTTGTAGCCATCAATGATTCTGCAGCAAAAATTGCAGGAGGAAATCCTGAAGACCTGATTGGAAAGCCAATACTTAATTTTGTGCATCCAGATTACAGAAAAGCTGTAGAAAAGAGAATTAAGAGGTTATATAAAGAAGGAGGATCCGAACCTCTATATGAAGAAAAGTTCTTAAAATTAGACGGAACAGTTATAGATGTAGAAGTGATGATAACAGCTTTAACCTACAATGGAAAATCTGCAGTTCAGATTGTTTTTCGCGATATTACAAAACGTAAAAATGCGGAAAAAGAGTTAAAGAAAACAATACATGAATTAGAGCGTTCCAATAAAGAATTGAGGAGTTTTGCCTACATTACCAGCCATGATTTACAGGAACCATTACGTACCATGGGCAACTATGCAGGACTCTTAAAAATGCGTTATAAAGGAAAATTTGACCATGATGCTGATGAGTTCATTGAATATATAACCAGCGGTGCGCAGCGAATGAAGGACATGATCCAGGGATTACTTGATTATTCTCAGGTTGGAACGCAAAAAAGGGAATTTATTGAATTTAATAGCCAAGAAGCACTTGATAGTGCGTTAATTAATCTTCATTCTTCAATTGAAACATGCCGCGCGGAAGTAACTTACGATAAGCTCCCAACAATAACTGCAAATAAGGATCAAATTTCGCGCGCGTTTCAAAATTTTATTGGAAACGCACTAAAATTTCGAAAAGAGGGTTTACAGCCTAAAATCCATATTTCAGCCCGAAAAGAAGACGATGAATATGTATTTTCAGTTAAAGATAATGGAATAGGCTTAGAAAAACAATATGCAGAACGTATTTTTGAAATTTTCAAACGTTTACACACAATTGGAGAATATCAGGGCACAGGAATTGGTTTGGCTATAGTCAAGCGAATTATAGAACAACACGGCGGGCGGATTTGGGTTGAATCAGAATACAACAAAGGTTCAACATTTTATTTTACCATTCCAATCAACCCTGCGAAGTTAATCTAATAATTATTAGATTAACTTAAATAAATTGGTAAATAGGTAAAAAATACATATTTTACTCCTATAATCTAATATCTAGATGTCTTAAATATATTCAGGAGCATCTTCACAGCCTGCTTCTTTCTCTTCCATTTCATCGCTCATGTATATATCTTTCAGGAAAAAGCATAGCACTAATCCAATTATATTCAGTACTGCTGCTATCATGAATACATTGTGAACAGCTGTAACGAGTAAAGATGATGAAACATGTACTGCGGTATTTTGTAAATTAAGGTTCAAAGTCATGTTTACAACAGTCCCTAAAACGGCTAAACCAATTACACTTCCAAGTTGTTCGAAATACATTGATGATGAGGTTACAACGCCTAAATCTCGTTTTGCAACTGAATTTTGAGCTGCAACAGTAAACAGCGGCATTGCTAAACCTGCACTTATCCCTATGATAATTTCATAAATGATTATTTCCAGGTTAGAAGTGTTTTGAGTGAGTGTTGAAAGTAAAAACATACCCGCAGTGCCTATAGCAAAGGAGATGATGGCGAGTTTTTTGTAAGTACCTGTTTTTGAGATTATCTGCCCTGATAAAATTGCAGTTATGATCATGGTAAACATCAATGGAGTTAGATATGCCCCTGAAGCTGAAGGACTTAGACCCTGGACTAATTGTAAGAAAAGGGGAATGTAAACCGTACCTGCTAATGTTACAGCACCTAACAAAAACACCGAAACAGTCGAAATAGTAAATACAGAGTTTCTGAACATATTTAACGGCATTACAGGTTCTTTAGCTTTTCTTTCAGCACATATGAATCCAGAAAGCATAATTACTGCAAATATCCATAATGAATCCAGTAATGCTTGTGAAATAACGGTATTTTGCTGGCTGAAAGTTAAAGCCACTAAAAATGATGTTAAAGCACCTGTAAAGGTTATAATGCCCAGGTAATCTATTACTTTTTCTTTTACAATTGTTCCAAATTCGGGGAGATATGGAATAATTAAACTTAATGCTACAATTCCTATTGGGACATTTACAAAGAATATCCACTGCCATCCGAGTGAATCTGTTATAAAACCTCCCAGCGTAGGACCTACTACAGTTGAAATACCGCCTGCAATACCAAACAAACCCATATATTTTCCTCTTTGTCTGGGTGGGACCATCTCGGCAATAATTTTCTTTGGCACAGTCACAATTATACCGGCACCTAATCCCTGCAGTGCCCTAAATAGTATAAGTTCTGCCATATTCTGTGAAAATCCACAAAGAACAGAACCAAATACAAAGACAAGTAATGCACCTATCAATATTTTTTTACTACCATAAAAATCAGACAGCTTACCCGAAAGCATGGCAGAAATTATTACAGCTGTAAGGTAAATTGTAACCGGCCAAACATAGTACTGCAAACCACCTAAACTTGCAATAATTTGGGGCATAGCTGTAGTAGTAATTGTACTATCTAATGAAACAATTAAGAGACTAATTATAAGTCCAGATATGATCAATTTAAAACGTTTTAAAACATTATTTTCTGTATCCATATGTTAATTCACCTTAATTTTGATTAAATTTAAATATTAATTTAGATTTTTGATTAAAAAACTGGTAATCAACTAGTTTTAAATAAGCAATAATTTTTTAGGATCTCATTTTATTAATTCAATCCAGAATCTATATTTTTAGTTTCATTTATCCTGTTTTACTCCCGTTGGTCTTAATTTGAAATTTAAAGAGAGCTATCGCTAACTGCTATAAAAATTAAAAATTAAGTAGTAAATTCGCTTTTCAAGCGGTTTTTTTTATAATAATCTCGTTATTTCAGAGATTCTTTTATTTTTTTAAGTCTTTCAATGAGTAATTCAATTGCTTCTTCATGAGGGGCTATTTCCTCTTTATCAAGCTCTTCCATGTAAGACGCATGCCAGTTCATTGCCTTTAATGAATTTCCTACAGAAAGCACTCCTTGATCCAATTCATTGCTCTGCTGAAAATGTTCAAATAAATTAGTTACTATAATTTTCCCTTCTTTAGTTAAATCATATTTTCCATCATCTTGTTTGGTTATTAGACCTTCAGATGTCATTTTTTTAAGCATTGGATATACGGAACCAGGTAAGAGCCTTTTTGATTGTACACTGCCTTCGTGATGTGGATGTATATGGGTACCTTTACGCTGCCATTGAACCTGCAAATCATAATGTTTTTGGACATTGGCCATAATTTCTACACCATTACTAGGTCCAAATTCACCTATTACATGGAGTATCCACATTCTTAATCCCCCAACTTCTGCCATTCCTTATCCTCCTTTTTCATGAAATTTATGAAATTTTTTTTGAATTATTTTCCTTTCGCACATTAAAGTTTAAATTATAACTGTTACTTGCCAGTTATAAATATCAAATTTTTATATCAAAAATCTATATCAAATTTTTGATATCAAATAATTGATATAATATGATATATATACTTTGTGCTAATTCAATTATTTTTAAAAAAATATCTTGGAACTTCATTTATAAATGCATTTATATGAGAAGGTATATTTTTTAGAATAAATTAATAAGATTTAGGAGTAAAAAATCTTCCATTGATTGTGAAAGTACTTTCGGGGCATTATATCTCATTTAAAACTAATTTAAATAAACAAAACAATTAAAAATAGATTATTTTAGCCTACTTAATTTAAATGAAATGACTCTAAATTTAAGGAAGTTTAGTGAACATTTTTAAAATAATATACCTTAAAAACCATTTACATGAAAAATCAAAAAATAAGTTTCTTTCAATCCCTTATGNNTTTAATAAATTAAAAAATAGTACTCTTTGATTATCAAATTTTAAAAAAATTAAGTTTAAATTTTCAATCCCTTATGTACAGATTGAAAAAGGAATGAATTGCCCTCAAGAAGGACCATGACCCATCTAGAATGAAAATAGTTGCAATAAGCAGGATTAACTGCATAGGTATGTTTCCAAAGCTTTGGAGAACTATTAAAACAACAGGATTTGGCATTGCATATATTAACATACCTAAAATAAAAAATCCCATGATAATAGATATTGAGCTCTGGAAAAACAGTCTTCCAATCAACTTTAAAGTTTTAAAGTTGTATACTTCCATAGAATACTCTAAAAGTGTTAAATTTTCAACCAGCTCATTTTCAAGGTCTTTTAATTTTTCATTTAAATTTAAGGCTTCTTTTAAATGAGATTTAATTTCATCATTTTCAAGTTCTTCCAGGTTATCATCAAAAACGTTTAAATCATCGCTGATTTTCATTAATTTAGATTCAATCATATAAACAGGTAATCTACTGTTCCTATCCCTCTTTTTCATTTTATGCGCATCATTTTTTCTTTTTGTGTGCATTTTCCTTTCATCAGCTATTTCCTGTCCATTACCTGAAGCACTGCTTTCTATTTTATCAATGTATTCCAGTAACTTTTTTTTCTGGTTTTGTAAATGTTCTGATTTGATTTTCAGCCCGTCTTTCCAGTTTTTAATTAAATAACCGATCTCAGCAGCTGATTTATCACTGACAATTTCTGTTCCATTTAAATCAATTGAATTTTTATCATCTTCTTTTATAACTAAAATATAAGTAAAAGAAAGTAAGGATAAAGTAGCATCAACTAATATAACTGTTAAAATAAAAACCATGAAATCTAGTCTGTTTTCCACACTAGAAATGAAAGTTAAGCTGTTAAAATAAAAAAATATCACTAAATTTAGCACTATTGCTCCTAAAATTAAAATTACAGCATATCCGTTAATTCTATTCATTAAATATTTACTAATTTTATCGCTGCTCATTATAAACAGATATTTTTTAAATTTATCTCTATCCATATTCTTTCTCCAAAAGATGATTAAGTATTGATTTATTTAGAATTATAGTGTGTATAAAACTATTCTTTTTTAAGTACTTTAAAAATATAGGGATTTTCCTTATCATATACTAATGAGAATAAACTGATTTAAACCTAATATGATACATTAACTACTGCATTTTTTGGGGTTATAATGAAATTTAACGAGTATGCATCAAAATAGAAAAAAAATAATTTTAATGTATTGATTAATCATATTTGACTTTTTTAACTCACTATCAATGATACGCCAAAAATTATAGAAATTAATATGAGTACTGGAGGTATAAACTTCTCTATAATCACTCTATCAATTCTACCTAATAAACTAACAATGCTAC
>DADN01000161.1:541-5546 GCA_002509665.1 Methanobacterium sp. UBA8 | reverse complement strand
AGTACCAGAGGTATATCAAGCCTTCCCAACAATAAATATGTTCCTATGCCTGTAACAGAGTTAAAGATGAGTACAAATATGGTTGTACCTACCACCATCATAGCAGGCAGGCCTAAACTATAAAGCCCCGCAGTAACTGGCGGTGTTCCACTTAGTCCAAAAACTCCTGCCAGTATTCCACCTGCCACCCCAAAAAGAGAAGCTATAATTCTTTTGGGTCCAGTAAGTTTTGAAGATTCTTTTTTAACTTCATTTTTGTTTTTACGTCTTTTAAGCATACTTCTTACTGTTGGAATCAACATTATTAACATAAAAGCGCCTAAAAGCTTTTTTAAAAGCATTGGAGGTATCATATTGGCAATATATGCCCCTATTACGGTACCCACTATTCCACCAATCCCTAAAATTAAACCTGTACGAATATCTACATTACCTTCACGATAATGACTTAAGGCACCTGAAGCTGTGGTTGGTAAAACAGATGCTAGAGATGTCGCCACAGCTACCTGGGGAGTCACACCAAAAATCAATGTCAAAACAGGTACATACAACCCCCCTCCGCCCCCACCTAAAGTGGACACTAAGAGGCCTATAAGAAATCCAAATAAAGGAATAAGAATTAAATTAAAATCAAACATTCAAATTACGCCTCATCCTTATTAAACTCTTTAATTCTCTGGGTGGGGTCATCGTTAAACAGACCTCCATGGTAAGTTATCACATTCTCAACATCATATTTTTCAAACTTTTTAAGCGAATCTGCAGCTGTTTTCGCATCTTCTTCTGTTAAAATCAAGTTATTTGTTCCAACAAGTTGTCCTTGAGAGATATTCATTGCGTCTCCAACTATGAGAGTTTTAGTTGCTTTATGGTACAAGCATATGTGCCCTGGTGTATGGCCTGGAGTATGAATGACTACAATTCCTCCGCAGTCTGCGAGCTCTTCTCCATCAGCCAAAGTTATATCAACTGGTGCACTGGAGTTTTCGAACATATATAAAACTTTTTCCTGTTCTTCTTCTGATAAATCGCTTATACGTTCCATGAAGTTTGAGTTCACTCTCACAAGCTTTTTTTCACCTTGAATATATGGTTTATCTTCTTCATGTGCAAGCACTTTGACTTCAGGCAATTCGTCAAGGATATCCTTGATACCGCCAATGTGGTCAAAGTCTTGATGAGTGACCATAATTTTATCGAGCCTTTCAAATGGTACACCCGCATCTTCCATTGCTTTTTTAATTACGGGTAAAGCACTCATCATCCCTGCATCAACCAGAATAGCTGTGTTATCATCCCATATTAAAGTTGGATAAATTGTGCTTTCTCTTCCCATCATGTTCATAGTTATTTCTATCATCTCTATTCCATCTGCTATTTTCACCTGTATCACTCCAGTTAAGTGTTAATCTTGATTATCTAAGTTTTCTAATATTTTAAGTGCATAATCTCTCATTACATTTTCTTTTAGGATTATGAGTTTTTGATTTTTATCTCTTCCAAATACAACTAGGCTATCTCCCGGTTTAATATCAAATCTGTCCCGGGCTTCCTTAGGGATAACAATTTGGCCGCGTTCACCTACTTTAACGCTGCCAAAAAAATGATGATCCTTATAATTTCCCATTACTATACCCTCCATCAGTTTATATGGATCGTATTTAACATACAATACATGTTTGATCATGTATTGCATATAATTCATATTTAAACTTTATGGGATTCATTTACTAATTTTATTTGCTGTTTCAAACAGGTGAATTTTCTAGTTTGATTGCCTTTTCCAAGCACATTTCACTGCAGCACATGCAGGTTATGCATTCTTCATAATTGAATTCAGGTATCTCGTTGCCAGGAGTTAACGCTTTCATAGGACAATTTTTGATACATCTACCGCATCCAGTACAAATCTCATGATCAATTACAGGCTTCAGCAACGGAATTTTATCTAATGGAAATATCCTAACTGAAGGCCATTTAAAATCATTTATTGGTTCAACTTGATCTCCAAGAACTTTAATTTTGGTTATATTTGCCTCTCCAAGTCCGCGTTCACATGCATTTACATTTACGGGTAGTTCTAATGGGCTTTCCCCTAAAATATGACAGATTAAACTATCAACGGCCACGGCATCAGTAGAAGCAAGGATCATTCCCAGTTTTCGGGGATCTCCAGAGGCTGCTCCACTGCCTTCCATTCCTACAACACCATCGACTATATTTAAACCTGGTTTTGTCAGCGCAAATAAANNGTTGCAAATTCTAAAGGTTCTGGAGCTCTTTTATGGTATTCAACCTTTGTAAGTCCAGGAACAGTTCCATACATATTTTTAATGGCACATGTTAACATGGTAAGGCTGTGAGTTTTGAGTTTAGGCACGTTGATTATAAAATCAGCGTCTAAAGCTGGTTTTGCTATGTGATACTGGTTTCCATTCATTTTCTTTTCATAAAAGCCTGATTTTTCAAAATTCAAAATTTCTACATCTAACCTGTCACACACTTCTTTAATTCCTGTAACTTCCCAATGTTTCCTTACGTTACCCACAAGACCTCCGGGGCTATCACCAACTAAAGGAATAGCGCCTACTTCTTTAACAGCTATGGTGGCTGCTTCAATTAGTGATGGATGAGTTGTAATTGCTTCTTCAGGAGTTTTTTCAAGTAGTATGTTTGGTTTAATTAAAACCCTGTCTCCAGATTTAATTAACGAAGAAATACCACCTAAATTATCCAGACAATTATTAACTGCACTTTGTACTCTTTTCATCTCATAGGAATCACAATTAGATATGCTTACTAACGTCATTTTAAAATTCTCCAACTTAATAATGAATTTAAGTCAAAAATTAATCATTAAATTTGTTATTTTGTATTTGCTATATCCAATAGCAATATTTACTGGTTAAAATACTAAAAATAGACTATTTTCTTGATTATAAATAGTCAATTAATCCAGCATATAAATTATACTTATCATATAATTCATACTTAAACATATAGATCATATTTATTATATTTAAGTTTAACTGAGACAACCACAAATTTGAAAATTAAAAGATTTGAAAAAACAAAAATTATGTAAAAGTCAAACAGGAGATTAAAAGAAATAAAATATTTAAAAATAAATTTAGTATCAGTCTTGACTATCTAAGTCTTCCAGTATTTTAAGCGCAAAATCTCTCATTACATTCTCTTTTACGATTACAAGCTTTTGATTTTTATCCTTTCCAAAAACTACTAGACTGTCTCCCGGTTTAATATCAAATTTATCCCGGGCTTCTTTAGGAATAACGATTTGTCCTCGTTCCCCTACCTTAACACTGCCAAAGAAATGATTATCTTTATAACTTCCCATAATAAGTTCCTCCCTCATTTCACATAAGTAATACTTATCACACAATTCATATTCAAACAAATATATCCCACAATCCATATTTAAACTTTACGGAAATATTGAAATTAGCATGATTTAAACAGGTATATTTTAACCTAATTACTGATCTTTTCTTTAAAAATACAGAATACAGCTAAAAGAGTTAGCGTCTTAAACATAAAATATCTACTGAAAATATTAAAAAACAATATACTTATAAAGCTTGAGCTATGATAATGATGTAAAAGTATAAAAGCCCCAAATTCCAATAAGAGCATTAATTATTAGGAACAATAAACTTTTGGAAATGAATACATGGAATACGAAAATGCCCAAAAATTAAAAGAAAAACTTTTAAACGATCATGAAGGAATTGCACTTGAGGATTTAATAGATGGGAACGAAATTGTTACAGATAGTGGTACCTGTTACGATATAGAGAATACATCCACTCTTAAATTTAATACATTAAATCAAGAAAGAGCAAGAAAAAAAATTTTATCAGATTTAAAATTGTTAAGTGGAATTGGAGCATCAAGGGAACTAAAATTACAGAGTGAAGGGTACAAAACTATCGAAGACCTTGTGGAACATGAACGATTTGGTAGAGAAGCATCTAATTTATTAAAAACCATTAACGAGTGCAACAAATGCGATATATCTGATAGAATTTCAGAATGTTACCCAAAATCTCATCCCATGTCTCTATTTTCATCCAGTTTCTCTAACGATGAAGATTTTATTTTTTTAGATATAGAAACTTTAGGTTTTTGTAACGTCCCTATAATCCTTTTAGGGGTTGCAAAAGTTCATGGAAAGGAAATATGCGTAAATCAGTATTTATCAAGGAGCATAGGTGAAGAAAATGCAGTTTTAGAGGCATTTGAATCTCATGTTGAAGGCGAAAGCGTATTTGTAACATTTAACGGGCAAACTTTTGATATACCATATATTCGAAACAGGATGAAATATTTCAACATTAAACATAATTTAGATAGGCCCCACTTTGATTTACTTCACTTTTCACGACGTACATGGAGTGATGAACTGCCAAATTGCAAGTTAACAACGATAGAAAACCATTTATTTGGAATAGAACGGATAGATGACGTCCCAAGTGGATTAGTACCTGCCTTTTATAAGACTTACATTAAAACTCAAAATATTGGACCTTTAGTTCCAATAATTGAGCACAACAGACAGGATATAATTACTTTAGCGTTGATCTTCTCCAGACTGCATGATGAATATTCTTCATATTAACTTTAGGTTAGAGATTTTGAGGTATTTGGATTCATAAATCAAGTCATATTTAAATAAAATAACATTAAAATTATAAATTATTACAAAATTAGATTAAACGTATTTATATCACGCTGGTCTTTAGTCACGGAGGCGAAATATGAATAGTAAACCTATCAAAATTTTATTAATAGAAGATAACAGAGAAGATGCCATAATAATACGGGAAATGCTAAAAGAAACAGCAAATATCTCGTTTGAATTGAGTCACGTTGATAGGCTTAAAGCTGGCTTTGAAAGTCTTTTTAATGACACATTTGATGTATTGCTCCTTGATTTAAATCTACCTGACAGCTGGGGATTTGATACATTTATCAGAACTTATGA
>DADN01000161.1:0-507 GCA_002509665.1 Methanobacterium sp. UBA8 | reverse complement strand
TGGGCGATTACTGGCTCGCTCAATTTCTTATGCAATTGAGCGTAAAGAAACTGAAAAAGAATTAATGAAAAGCCATAAGGATCTTAGAGAATTAATTGAATGGCATGAAAAAGAACTGCTTGATACAGAAAGGAAACTGCATGAAGAAATTGAAGAACGGGAAAAAGTGGAAAATAAGTTAATTGATGCACTCAAAACTGCCGAAACAGAAAGGTCAAAATTGAATACTCTAATCCATAATTTACCTGTCGGAATTTTAATTGTAGAAGCCTCCTCAGGTAAACCTCTTATTAAAAATAAAAAATTAGAGGATATCTGGGATGATTGTCTGGAGATAGAAGAACTTGCAGAATACTGCTATTATAATTGTTCCCATCCTGATGGAAGACCTTATGAACTTGAAGACTGGCCATTAACACGTTCTATTACAAACGGCGAAGAAGTTGAAGATGAAAAGATCATTATTTCAAAAGAAGATGGCACAAAGAGCATTATAATTAGTAGTTC
>DADN01000072.1:7662-7951 GCA_002509665.1 Methanobacterium sp. UBA8 | reverse complement strand
TGAGAGTCTTTTCTTGCAGAGATATGGATTTTAGGTTGTTCGTTTTCTTTCTTAAATTTAATAGCATTGGCTATTAAGTTTTGAAATACTTTAGTAAGCTGACTTTTATCAGCAGTTACTTTAGGAAGGTCATTATGAGTAATTACGGCATTATTATTTTTAATAGTGCCTTTTAAGTTGAATAGTGCTTCATCAAGCGCTTCTACAGTATCTATTTCTTTAAATTCATCAGCATTTGTTGAAACTCTGGAATATTCCAGTAAATCAAGGATCATCTGCTGCATTCTTT
>DADN01000072.1:0-7642 GCA_002509665.1 Methanobacterium sp. UBA8 | reverse complement strand
AAAAGCTGAGTAAAGCTTGCAATAGTCCTAAGCGGTTCCTGAAGGTCATGAGAGGATACATAAGCAAACTGCTGGAGTTCTTTATTAGAACGTTCTAAATCTTCCAATAACTCATGAAGTTCCTGTTCTGCTTTTTTTTGCTCTGTTAAATCAGTTATAATCACATAATATCCTTCTATTTTCTCTAAAAAGCTGATATTAATTTGAAATGTCATCAAAGTTCCATCAACAGATTCTACAGAAATTTCTTCTTTACAACTACTGTCTGAACCATTTTCAATAGGAATTTTACATTTTTTAAGCTGATTTGAAGAGATAAAATCAGTTATTGGTTTTCCAATCATGTTTTCCAGTGGAGCCTCCAACATAGATGCCAATTTACTATTACAGTAGTAAATAGAAAGGTCAGTGGTTAATAAAGCTACTCCCTCATTCATTTCTTCAATAAGGATTCTATAAGCATAATCTGAACCTTCTAATGTGAAAACCTGTGTACCTCTAAGGCCATTTACGACAACAGCATCAACCTGACCATTTTGAATCGCATTTAAGGTCTCTTCAGCTTCACCAAGCCTTAAACGTAATTTTTCGAGTTCCTTAGAGCATTCATCATTTTTATTCATGTTACCCCATGATCATTTCTTTTATTCATCCTTCTTTGATTTTAATTCCAATCCAAGTAAAAGTTTTTCTTTGTTAGATAGATCGCCCACAAATCTTCGAAGAGGTGGTGGTAACTCCTTAATTAGAGTTGGAGCTGCTACAATTTGTCCTTCTTTAGCAAATATTGGCTGCTGGTAAATATCAATTATTTCAAGTTCATATTGATCCTTTAAATTCTCCTCTAAAATTTCCATTAAGTTTTCAATAGCTCTTCTAGACTTAGGATTAATACCTGCCACAAAAAGACGTAAGACGTATTTATCGCCTTTTTTTTCTGCAGTAAGCGCACTTTCAAATTCATCAAATTTATTTATGACTTTTTTACCCATTATATTGCCCCCATATCTACTATTCGCATGCTGGACGTATATCCAACCCTACAAGGACTTTTTCTTCATTTGCAAGAGTACCTATAATCTTTTTAACAGGTTCTGGAAGTTTCCTCACCAGTGTTGGAATGGCAAGAATCTGATCACCCTTAGCAAGCTCGGGATTTTCCATAAGATCTATTACTTCAATACGATATTTGCCTTCTAGGTGTGTTTCGCAGATTTTTTTTAGATTTGAGAACGCCTCTATAGATTTTGGTGTTTGCCCCGCAACATATAATCTTAACTCCCAAAATTCAGGACATTCTTCTTTATCTAAATTCATTTTAGTCCTCCTTATCTGCTGTTCTCATCTGAGCCATTTCTATACGATCTTTTTTAAGAATTTTTTCTTTTAGTTTTTCCTGTTTAATAATCCTTTCAAGCTCTTTTTCTTCAGTTTCAAATTTAGATTTAATTTCAGCTATTTGGGCATCCATTAATTCACGTTTATGTTCAATTTCTCTTTGTTTTCTTTCAATTTCATGTTCCCGTTCTAATTTTTGGGCTTTTTCAAGAGCTATTTGGGAAACTCGTGCAGAACCTGTCAACATGCCCTCAGATCCTAGATAAATATCTACAATTTTAATTCCATTGTCAGTTAACTGGAATTCTCTTAACTGGTTTGAATGAGACATACCTCTGGCTTTTATAATATCTATTGTACGATTTCGTTCCCCATTAGTTTCAACTGCTTCTAAATTGATCCATGTATCCATTAAAGATGAAATACCCACACTAGTTTCAATATTTCCCATTGCTGACAGGCTTGTAGATAAAGCAGTTATTTGCTTGCTTTTTAAAAAGTCAATTAAGCGTGTGAGCATGGATTTAACCTCATCTGGACTTCCCACAGAAATTAAATTAGAAATAGGGTCAAAAATAACGATATCAGGATTAAGTTCATTTATTAACTTATATATTGTTACAAGGTGTATCTCAAGCCCATAAAGTGTTGGACGTGTTGCATGGAATTTTAAAAGCCCTTTATCAACCCAATGTCTAAGATCAATGCCAATTGAATTCATATTACGGATAATTTGCTTTGGTGACTCCTCAAATGCAAGATAAAGACATTTACATCCTTTTTTACATGTTGAATTTGCAAACTGAGCAGCAATACTACTTTTACCAGTTCCTGCAGAGCCAGTAACAAGAATACTGCTGCCTACATAATAACCATTCCCATTCAACATGGTATCAAGCCTTTCAATACCTGTTGAAACATGTATGTCCGGTGCACTGTGATTTAATCCCACAGAAGTAATGGGAAGCAGAGTAATCCCATTTTCACCAATTAAAAATGGATATTCATTTGTACCATGTGATGATCCCCTATATTTAACTATTCTGAGATTTCTGGTTGTAATTTTATTTACAACAGGATTATTGAGCAATATAACACAATCTGCAACGTATTCTTCTAATCCATATCTGGTGAGTGTTTTTTCTCCGCTTTCGCCAGTTATAACAGCTGTGACCCCTTTACTTTTAAGCCAATGAAATAATCTACGGAGTTCAGCACGAAGCAGTGCCTCAGCACTGAATCCTGAAAAAAGAGCTTCTACCGTATCTAAAACAACCCGCTTGGCCCCAATGGAATCAATAGCATAACCCAATCTTATGAACAACCCTTCAAGATCATATTCTCCCGTTTCTTCAATTTCACTGCGCTCTATACGGATATAATCCATTGAAATTTTATTTTGATCAATTAAGTCATTTAAATTAGGATTCATAGAAATAAAATTTTTTTTAATATCTTCAGCAGTCTCCTCAAAGGATACAAAAACTCCAGGTTCTCCCATTTCTGCCCCATGAACAATAAATTCCATTGCAAAAATGGTTTTACCACAGCCTGCAGCACCACATATCAATGAAGGTCTTCCCCGAGGTAATCCTCCCCCAGTAATTTCATCTAATCCTTCTATACCCGTAATCGTCTTTTCAAGTACCGATTCGTCACCACTTAACAAATTTTTCCCATTTGACATTCATTTTACCTCTATATTTGTATTTATTTGCCGAATAATGATGAATTCTTAAAGTATGCCCTCATGTCATTTAATCTTAATGATAACTGTTAAAATTAAAATTAATAATTAATGTTATTTTTTAGCTATAATATAAATTATTTGTTCGCTAATAAATAGAAAAATGTATAAATAAGACCATAAGACTTATTGATCCAAAATTTAAATGATTAAAATGACCTTATCCATTTTAGCTCCCGTTTTAATTTCAACAAGTCAATAATAATCGTCCGTGTGTAGCTGAATATTTAAATATTTCCGGACAAGATTTATTAAACATAATTCATCAATTTAAACCCACATACTCGCTATTTTAAATGGATTAATAACAAGTTATCAAGTTTAATAATGTCTATTTTTTAAATAGTAATAATTATATATGTACTAATAATAAATTAATATAATAATGCCTTGAATTATTAAAATTTTAGATAAATCTGGAGTTATTCATTAACCCTAAAGTTATATCTTTATTAAATTAATTATGGGTTAATAAATAAGAGAAGTCATTAATTGCCTGATTTACTCTGAAAGTAGTTCCAGAATTTGTTTATAGAACAAAGGGGTGAATAAAATCAGAAAATTAAGTAGAAATGGTAAAATCGCCATTGCAGGTTTCTGTATTATAGTGGTCGTTATGGCAGTAGGAATCTACGGAATAACTAACTATAATCCAAGCACAACAGAATCTGTTGCTACAGATACAACACCTCAAACCAATGGTACTTCCTCTGCTAAAGCCACATCTGACTACAACACAAAAGTTAACAGTATAAGTAAAAATGCAAATGATATTCTAAATGATTCATATACAGTACTTGAAAATTATGCAAATGGAGCAATAGATCAAAATACGGCAGTTGCACGCCTCCAAAAAGATAAAACTAGCTTGAATAATGCAATTACAGAAATTCAGAGTTTAACTCCACCGCAAAACTTGCAAAGTTTCCATAATTTGTTAATATCCGGATTTAAAGATCTTAATCAAGCATTAACACTTGAAATCAGCGGGTTACAAAATAACAATGCAAATGATCTGCAAAGCGCAGGAGACTTAACAGATAGTGCAATCTCCAAGTTTAAACAGGCACAACAACAAGCTAACTAAACATCTTAATCTTTTCATTCTTTTTATTTAATAACTCTTTAATTTTTAAATATCATGAAACTGGTTTATTACCACATATAACAAAAGTTCAAGAGTTGATTAATTTATTAAGCCTTATTCTAATTTTTAAAATTTTCAAAAATAGGGATGATTTTTTTTAGAAAAGTTTAAATTAAACTTACTCTAATTTACTAATATACAAATTTTTTTCTAACAAAATGTATCTAAAACCGAAACCTTTATAAGTATATAAGTATATACTTATAGACTATGTTGAGGATAAATTCTGAGTACAGATCCGATTTATCAGAGGAACTGGAAGAATTATTCAAAGCACTCGGCAATGTTAACCGACTGATGTTAATATATAAATTAGCATCCGGCGAAATGGAGAAGGTTAGTGTTACTGAAATGGCAAAGATAACCGGTTTAACCCAACCAGCTGCTTCACAACACCTTAAGATACTAAAAACTGCGAAGATCCTCAACGCAACAAAACAGGGTAACTACATATACTACACCTTCAACAGGAGTGCCCTGATAAATCACAAAGAAAAAATTGATTTTTTATTTGGTTGCCTGTTTTTAAAGTGCAACAAATCGGGAAAGCGCGAATAACATTTATTTAATTATCAAATTTGCGCAGTAGATATTAAATTAACATAATTACAAAATCAAGGAAATAATCATTATTCACATTAAAAGGAAATTAATGCCTTGAGTGATATCATGACAGAAATGAACATAAACAAAGAATTGTCTGTACTGGTTATACCAAACACAGTTTATTTAAACAAAACTGATATAACCTTAAAAATTAGTAAAAAAGCAGGTAGTGAATTCTACAAGCGAGTTGCAAAAGACGATTTCTATGGAATTGCACTTGCTGTTATGGAAGGAAGTACCGAAGGATTATACGAGGAAGATGACTTCTACCGTGTAGGAACATTAATTAAAATTGAAAATGCTAAAGCAATGAGAGATTTCTATCAAATTAAAATGGAAATCATTGAAAGAGTAGAAGTAGAAGAATTAATTCCGGAAGGGGCAAACTACAGAGCAACTTACAGGTTAATTCCAGATATAATGGATTTGGAACCAGAAAATGAAAAAGATATCATTAAACACATAAAATATCTGGTTTCTGAAATAAGTGAAAACTTCAAAGGCTCAAAAACCTATGTTGAGCAGATAAATAAATTAGATGACATAAACAAAATTATAGCCCACATTTTCCCTTACATGAGAATATCTCTTGAGGAAAAACAGGCCTTACTTGAAATACAATCACTAAAAGAAAAGAGCTTAAAGTTCTTAGACATTTTAATCGAACAAAAAGAAGCAATTAAGTTCCAGATGGAAATGGCTGCAAAGTTCAATGAAGAAATGAGCAAAAGAAACAGAGAAAACATGCTTAAAGAGCAGCTTAGAGCCATACAGGAAGAACTTGATGATGTTGAAGGCGGGAGCGGTAAAAAAGATTACAAACAGTTAATCGAAGAAGCAGACATGCCTGAGGACGCCAAAGAAGTAGCTCTTGAAGAACTGGCTAAACTTGAAAGACAGGGCCCTCACAGCTCAGAAGAAAACGTCATAAGAAACTACCTTGACCTGCTTGTCGCCCTTCCATGGAGTAAAAGCGAGATCAAAGATATTGACATAGAAGCTGCAAGGAAATTACTGAACGAACAGCACTACGGACTTGAAAAAGTTAAAGACAGGATTATCCAGCACCTTACAGTAATGAAATTAAAACAGAACAAACAGGGATCCATTCTACTGCTTGCAGGACCTCCAGGAACTGGTAAAACCAGTTTAGGTAAAAGCATTGCTGAAGCTTTAGGGCGTAAATACGTTAGAATTAGCCTCGGTGGTGTTAAAGACGAATCCGAAATCAGAGGTCACAGAAGAACCTATCTCGGAGCTTTACCCGGTAGGATTATCCAGGGAATGAAACGCGCAGGCGAAAGAAACCCAGTATTCATCTTAGATGAAGTGGATAAAATAAGGGCCGGTATAAACGGTGACCCCGAAAGTGCATTACTGGAAGTATTAGACCCCGAACAAAACGACACTTTCTCAGACCACTACTTAGAAGTACCTTACGACCTATCCGATGTATTCTTCATTGCAACCGCAAACTCACTCAGAGACATTCCAGGACCGCTCAGGGACCGTATGGAAATCATAGAAGTCGGCAGCTACACCAGCCACGAGAAATTCCACATAGCTAAGAATCACCTGATCAAAGAGGTACTGGAAGAACACGGTTTAGACGATACCCAACTTCAAATCGAAGATGAAGCATTAAAAACAATCATTGAAAAATACACCAGAGAAGCCGGAGTAAGAGGACTCAAACGTCAATTATCTGCAGTTGCAAGGGTAGCATCAGAAAAAGTTGTACTTGGTACAGTTGATTTACCTTATGTTGTTAAATCTGACATGTTATATGATATATTGGGTCATGAGCTTATCTCACAACAGCAAGCAGGTAAAAACAACCCTCCAGGAGTGGTAACTGGTCTAGCATGGACTCCAGTAGGTGGAGATATTCTATTCATCGAAGGTGCTTTCATGCCAGGTAATGGAAAATTAACTCTTACCGGACAGTTGGGTGATGTAATGAAAGAATCTGCTAAGATATCTCAAAGCCTGATTCGTTCAAGACTTGCATTCCACTTAGAAGGTATCGAGTTTGACAAAAAAGATTTACACATCCACGTTCCATCAGGAGCAATTCCAAAAGATGGACCATCTGCAGGTGTAGCCCTTTTAACCACCATTGCATCACTGGTAACAGGCCACAAAGTTGACCCTAAACTGGCAATGACTGGTGAAATCTCACTTAGAGGTGCAGTACTGCCAGTAGGTGGAATTAAAGAGAAGGTACTTGCAGCCCATCGTGCTGGAATAAACAGAATTATCTTACCAAAGGATAATGAAAAAGACTTAGATGATGTTCCACAGGATGTTAAAGATGAGATAGAATTCATCTTCGCTGAAACAGTGGAAGATGTCATAAGTGAAACCATTGGTATTGAACTTCCAAAACCAGTGATGTACAACATGACATCAAATCAGATAACAGGTGGAGCTGGAGCTTAAATTCTCCAAGCTTCCATTAAATTTGACCAAAAAATTCCCTATCCCGCTTACACTTACTTATTTATCTCCAAAAATTTATGTGCGGGATAGGGATCCTCCTTTAAATTAAATTATTAATCACTTTTATTTTTTTATTTTCCCTATTCAACCAACTAACGCATACATAACTCACCTCCACAAGTTGGATAGGGAATCACTCAAAAAATCTGTCAAAATCCTCAAAAAATTTCCAATTTTTTGGGAGTTAGAAAATACTATGTATTTTCTAAAAATCTATGATTTTTGACGCATGCGAAATTTTTCAATTTCGCTGTTCAGAAAATCAGAGATTTTCTTCAACATCGAAAATCTACGATTTTCGA
>DADN01000227.1 GCA_002509665.1 Methanobacterium sp. UBA8 | reverse complement strand
AACATAATAACATATTTATAAAATTCTAAGAAGTTATTATGGATTAATAATGAAAAATTAGGGCTTATGGAAGTCTGGTGATTTAATGAACTGGATAAATAATTTAAAATTAAAAATTAGAAATAATTCAGCAGTTATTGGCATTGTAGGACTAGGATATGTAGGATTACCTCTTGCAGTTACATTCTCAAAAAAATACAAGGTTATAGGTTATAATAGGAGCAAAGAGAAGACAGAATTATTAAAAAACAGAAAATCATACATAGAAGATGTTAAAAACCATGAAATTAATTTAAAAAATTTATATCCAACGAACAATTATAAAGATCTAAAAAATGCTGATTTTATCATTATTGCAGTTCCAACACCTTTAAATAAAGATAAAAGTCCTGATTTGTCTTATATAAAACGTGCAGGCGAAGAAGTTGGAAAAATACTTAAAAAAGGACAATTTGTAGTCTTAAAAAGCACGACCTATCCTGGAACTACAGAAGACTTTTTGTGCCCTATTCTTGAGGAAAAAAGTAATTTAAATGTTACAACCGATTTTGGGATAGCATATTCTCCAGAAAGAGTAGATCCAGGGAATAAAGAATATCGAATTGAAAATACCCCCAATGTAGTTGGTGGTTTGACCCATGAATTTACTGAAATATGTGCAATGTTATTTGAAGGCATCACTGGAGATATCATTAAAGTAGAAAATTGTAAAACAGCTGAAGCAGTAAAAATGATCGAAAATATTTATAGAAATGTTAATATTGCCCTCGTTAACGAACTAGCACTCATTTTTGAAAAAATGGAAATTGACATTTGGGAAACTATTGAAGCCGCCAAGACTAAACCATATGGTTTCACGCCTTTTTATCCGGGTCCAGGAGTTGGTGGACACTGTATACCTCTTGATCCTTATTATCTCTCATATAGAGCAAAGCAGTTCGGTATCATTCCAAGATTTATAGAAACAGCAGGAGAAATCAATGATTTCATGCCCATACATACCTTAAATTTAGCAAAAAAAGCACTTGAAAAATCAGGGAGAAAAATAAGAGATTCTAATGTATTAATCTTGGGTTTAGCCTACAAAGCAAATATTAGTGATACACGAGAATCCCCAGCAATTCAAATTATTGAAGAACTGGTTGAGATTGGGGCAAAATTCAAGGTATATGATCCCCATTCAAATTCAATAAAAACCCGATTTGGAAATTATTATTCAGAAAATGACTTTAAAGAGAGCTTAAAATGGGCTGATTGTATTATAATAGTAACTGATCATGAAGAATTTAAGCAGAATGGAGAATTATTAAACATTATTAAAGGTCAGCAGACCATAATTGTCGATACACGAAATATATTAGATTCAATCAAAGAACATCAGATGTCTACTGTTAATACAACAGGTATACTCGATTCAAATATTGAAAATATTCCATCAGAGAATCCATATTACATAAAATTATAATTGTCAAATTTTTTATTCAATCTAAAATATTAAAAGAGGATTAAAATGGTAAAAAACATAGCAGTTATTGGAAGCGGCTATTGGGGTAAAAATTTAGTTAGGAATTTCTCTGAACTCGGTGTCCTTAAAACAATTTGCGATTTGAATAAAAATGTATTAAATAATTTTAAGAAACAGTATCCTGAAGTTCATATTACAACTTCTTTTCAGGAAGTTTTAGAAGATCAAGATATAAATGGAATTGTAGTTTCTACTCCTGCAGTTTTACATTATAAAATGGTAAAAGAAGCTTTAAGTTATGGAAAAGATGTATTTGTAGAAAAACCACTTTCTTTAAATGTACACGAGGGTAAAGAACTAGTTGAAATTGCAGAAAGTACAGGTAATATCCTAATGGTTGGACACATTCTACAGTACCATCCATCCGTCCTTAAACTTTATGAAATGATAAAAAACGGAGAATTAGGCAAAATTCAGTATATCTATTCCAATCGTTTGAACTTAGGTAAATTCAGGACAGAAGAGAATATATTATGGAGTTTTGCACCCCATGATATTTCTGTAATCTTAATGTTTTTAAATGAAATGCCTAAAAGCTTAACATCACATGCAGGTACTTATTTAAGTAAAGATATAGCCGATGTTACTTTCACCACCATGGAATTTCACAGTGGTGTAAAAGCCCATATTTTTGTAAGCTGGCTCCATCCGTATAAAGAACAGAAGCTGGTGGTGGTTGGCAGCAAAAAGATGGCTGTATTTAATGATGTTTCAGATAAAAAACTTTTTTTATATCCTCATGAAATAGAATGGATAAATAGGGTTCCTGTGCCTCGAATGAAAGATGCCATGGCGGTGAAAACCGAAATAAGCGAACCATTAAAGGAAGAATGTAAACATTTTATAGAATGCATAAAATCCAGAAAGGATCCAAAAACAAGTGGAAGAGAAGGTCTTCAAGTACTTGAAATTTTAGAAGCCAGTCAAAAATCACTTGAAAATAATGGTGAAACCGTATTACTCCATGAAAATTCTTATTTTTCCCATTTTACTTCTATTGTAGATCAACCTTGTAATATAGGTAACGGAACAAAAATCTGGCACTTCTCACATGTAATGACTGGAGCAAAAATAGGAGATAATTGTAACATTGGACAAAATGTGATGATCGCTCCAGATGTAGTTATCGGGAATAATGTTAAAATACAAAATAATGTTTCAGTTTATACTGGAGTTAAAATAAATAATAATGCTTTTCTTGGACCATCCATGGTTTTCACAAATGTTAAAAATCCTAGAAGTTTTATATCTCGAAAAAATGAATTTAAAGAAACATTAATAGGAGAAGGTGCCTCCATTGGTGCTAATGTTACCATTGTATGTGGAAATACCATTGGTAATTATGCTTTTGTTGGAGCAGGGGCAGTTGTGACTAAGAATATACCAGATTATGCGCTTGCTGTGGGAAATCCTGCCAGAATCACAGGTTGGATTTGTGAATGCGGACTTAAATTAAACTTTTCCAATAACCAGTCTGTCTGCAGTTGTGGAAACCGGTATGAAAAAATAGAGGATACTGTGAAAAAAACGAAATTGATCTCTGCTGAAGTTGTAAAAGAGAACAGAAAAGAGAAGACAGTGTGAGGCAAAGTTAAGATGAAAATTCCATTTCTAGACCTGAAAAGGCAATACGATACAATAAAAGAAGAGATAAATGAGTCTATTGGAACCGTATTAGATTCACAAAAATTCATTCTTGGAGAAGAAGTTGAAGAATTCGAAGATAATATGAGAAAATACTGCAAATGCAACGATGCAATAAGCGTTGCAAGCGGTACTGATGCATTACTTCTATCCATTAGGGCCCATAATATCTCTGGAAGCGTGCTAACATCCACATTCACCTTTTTTGCAACAGCAGGAGCAATACATAACTCTGGTGCAAACCCTAAATTTGCAGATATAAAAGCTGAAACATTCAATATAAACCCTGAAAAAATAAGAAAAAGCCTCCAGAATGATGAAAGTATAAAAGCAGTTTTACCAGTTCATCTTTTTGGTAAACCTGCTGAAATGAATGAAATTATAGAAATAGCAGAAGATAATGATTTAACAATAATAGAAGATGCAGCTCAGACACTCGGTGCCGAATATAAAGGAAAAAAGGTTGGATCTACAGGAACTGCATGCTTCAGTTTCTTCCCTTCCAAGAATCTCGGAGGATTTGGAGATGGTGGACTAATAACAACTAATGATGAAGAGCTAGCAGAAAAAATAAGGACACTCCGAGTTCATGGAGCGAAACCAAAGTATTACCATCATGTTATCGGTTATAACAGCAGATTAGATGCTATTCATGCAGCTGTTCTAAATGTGAAGTTAAAATATCTTGATAAATGGGTTCAAAAAAGGATCAATAATGCCAAAATTTATAATAATGCTTTAAAACACGTTAAAAATTTAGAATTACCCCCAATATCAACTAATGAGAAACATTCATTTAACCAGTACACAATTAGAGTAAAAAATGGTTTAAGGGACAACCTTAAAGATTTCTTGCAAAACAAGGGCATAAACACTGCGATATATTATCCTTTACCATTACATTTACAGCCATGCTTTTCTTCATTAAAATGTAAAAAAGGAGATTTTATAAATGCGGAATTAGCAAGCCAGGAAGTCCTTTCATTACCTATTTTTCCAGAATTAGAAAAAGAAGAGATTGAATATACGATTGAGAACATTTCTGAATTTTTCAAAGATAAATAAGGCGATTAAATGAAAATTGTCACAGTATTAGAGGCTAAACTCCAATTTATTAAGGCTGCATTATTATCTAAAGGATTAAGAAAAAAGAATCATGAGATTATTATTCATACTGAGCACTATGATACAGAAATGTTAGATATCTTTCTTAATCAGATTCCCATACATGACTATAATTTTGAAATTCCAGATGACTTCAAAAATGATTCTTTCTACTATAAAGTTTACTAAAGAGGTAATAATATGAAAATATGTTTTCTTGCAAATTCAGAAAGTATTCATATTCAACGATGGGTTAAATATTTCACAGATACCGGTCATGAAGTACACGTAATATCAGATAGTTCAAATGATAAAATTGACATTGAAAACGTAATATTCCACCAGCTTAAAAGTATCAATTCAAATAGGAACAGTGTAACGTTCTATATAACATTGATAATCAATGTGGTATATATCAATTATCTAATAAAAAGTATTAAGCCAGACATTCTCCATGCGCATTATGTCATATATTATGGGTTTTATGGAGTTTTAACTTTTTTTCATCCTTTAATCATATCTGTTTGGGGCAGTGATGTTTTAAAAGTGCCCGATGAGTCCCTAATAGCAAAATACATAGTTCGTTATAGTCTTAAAGGAGCAGATAAGATCACTACTACTGCTGAATTTATGGGAGATCACCTATTTGATAAATTTAAACTAGAAAAAGAAAAGATCATTAGAATTCCATGGGGAATAAATACCAACATTTTTCATCAAAAATACAGTTCTAAAGAAAAAGAATTAAAAGAATATTTAGGAATAGGAGATACTGAAACAATTGTTATCAGTAACAGGAGTATGGCTCCTCAATATAATATTGATAAAATTATTGAAGCTATCCCTTACGTTCTAAAATCAAATCCCAACATTGTTTTTGTTTTTATAAAAGGTTATGGCACTACCAATTTCGAAAAAAAAATGAAATTGAAGGCTAAAAAATTAGAGATCATTAACAACGTTCGTTTTGTCTCAAAAAATATAACACCTAAAGAAATGGCTACCTACCTTAACATTTCAAACATGTTCGTTTCAATAACGAAAACAGATCAATTTGCAAGTAGCATTATGGAAGGAATGGCATGTGGATTGGTCCCTATTGTAAGCAACATTGATGTTTATCACCAATATTTATCAGATAATAGTAATGCACTATTTGTTAATCCAGATAATCCACAGGATTTAGCGGAAAAAATAATTTATTGTATTAATAATCCTGAAATAAAGGAGAATTTTTATAAAATAAACAAAAAAATTATTGAAAACCATGAAAACTGGGATAAAAACGCTCGAAAAATGGAAAAACTATATGAAAAAACGTTAAAAGGGGAAATTAAAGATGAAATGGAAAATTCCATTGTTCAAAATATACCCTGATGATACCCAAAACAGGGCGAACATTATAATCAGGGGTTTTCATTGGGCAACGGTATTAGAAATACAGCTATTTGAGAATGAAATTTCACAATATGTTGAAAGAAAATACACGTTAGTATTTAATTCGGGGGCTTCAGCACTTCATGCTCTCTTTTTAGCTCATAACATTAGAACTAACAATGAATTAATAGTTCCCACCATTACATTTATCTCAACAGCTAATGCTCCTCTTTTTGTTAAAGCAAAACTTGTCTTCGCGGAAATTGAAGATAAAAAATGTGGATTAGATCCGGAGGATGTTAAAGAAAGAATTACTCCACAAACTAAAGCAATTATTCCTATTTATTATGGAGGTGGTCCCGGTTTAATACGTGAATCAAAAGAAATTGCTGATGATTGTAGTGTTTTACTCCTAGAATATACTGCAGAATTTGTGGCAGGCATAAAAGATAAAATGTATCCAACACTGACAAAAAGTGAAATGGATTACACTGCCAAAAATAGTGAAGAACTTTTAGAGGTAGAACAATGAATAACAGGCTGAAGGGAAAGACGGTTTTAGTTACTGGCGGAACAGGATCAATAGGTACAGAAATAGTCAAGCAAATTCTAAATTATGATGCATCTAAAGTTATAGTCTTCAGCCGAGATGAGATAAAACACTTTTCATTAAAGAAAAATTTAGCAGATCATCGACTTGAAACAGCCATTGGAGACATAAGAGATTACCGTAGTATTCAGCGAGTATTTGATGATTTCGATATTGATCTTATTTACCATGCAGCTGCAATGAAACATGTTGTTGTATGTGAAAAGTTTCCAACAGAAGCTGCTAGAACTAATATTTTGGGAACACAAAACATAGTAGACCTGGCAACAAAGTACGGGACCCCTCAAATGATTAGCATCAGTACAGATAAATCTGCTTATCCTGTTAACGTGATGGGTTCCACTAAATTTATTGCAGAAAGAATCACTCTCAATGCAAACTTCTCTTGTGTTAGATTTGGTAATGTTGCTAACTCGCATGGTTCAGTAATTCCCATCCTCATAGAGAATCTTTTAAACGGAAACCCCATAAACATAACTAACCCCCATGCAACCCGCTTTATCATGGAAATTCCAGACGCAGTTAAACTTGTAATGGAAGCCACCAAATATGCGCAGGGCGGAGATCTATTTATCTTAAAAATGAAGGCATTTAAACTAGGAGACTTGCTAGATGTTATTCTACACAAAATCGCTCCCAGACTGGATATACTTGAAGAGAACGTTAAAGTAAATATAATTGGTCTGGTTGATGGTGAGAAACTTCATGAAGGTTTGATTAACAGTACAGAATCAGAGTTTCTTTTTGAATTAAACAACACTTATGTAGTTTTAAAAAATAGAGAGGATGCGTTAAAATATAAAAATATAAAAAAAATAAATTCATTTGGATATACTTCAAATGAAGTGGATTTAATTTCAAAAAGTGAAATAGAGAAGATTATAATTAACTATTTTAAAAAAGACAGTATGAGAGAGAAATTATGGGAATATCTAACAAATTACTCCAAAAAATATGTTGTCCAACATGCAAAGGAGATTTATTAATTAATGAATCAAATAAACTTCAGTGCAACGACTGTGGAAAAGGGTTCCAAATTATCAATGATATACCATTGTTTATAAATGAAAAATCTGCATATGACAAGTTATATGATCAAATTGACTTCCATAAACATCCATTTGGATATAATATAGATTATGCCACCTGGAGAAAGGGAAAAATAAATAGAGAAATTGTAAAGTATTTAAAAAAAGGATCAGTTCTAGATGATGGCGGAGGCTATGGTTATTTAAAAGAATTTCTTGGAAAGGAAAGTACATATTACAATATGGAGTACAGCTATGAGATACTGAATTATGATACCAGTCATTTAAAATCTGTAGGGAAAGGGGAAGAACTTCCATTCAAAGATGCTATTTTTGATAATATAGTGAGCGGCGATGTACTCGAACATGTGCATAATAAAGTAAAGTACCTTGAGGAGACATACAGGGTGTTAAAACCTGGAGGAATATTTATTTTGAATACACCACGAACAGGATGGATTGAATCTTATAAAAAATCCATCTGGTTTTGGATTCCCTATTTGAACTACATAGTAAATGGAATCAAATCTATATCTAAAGACGAAAAAAATATAACAACACCTTCGGGAGTTGTTGATATACCTAGCAATGAAACTTGGTTACGTAATCAATTGAAAACACTTGGTTATCAAATAGTTATCCAGAAACGGACTGACAATCATCTTCCAGGCCTTTCCAACAAATTCTGGAGAAAATTTGCAGATGTATTTATAGATCCAGAAAAGATTGGGCATTGTACCTTTTTTGTTTGTAAAAAATTGTGAGAGTGAAAAGATTGACAAACGAAAATATAAAAAGCATTCTAAAGAATTGTAGAAATAACATTAAAATATATCCTCTTTCAAAGATTATAAGACCATAAATGGTAGAAGTTGGAAACCATTCGATTATAAATGACTTTAGTCTTATAAACGGCGGCAAAGTACTGCAATGGAAAATACACCCATATTGCATCTTTTGTAAGTATTGTTGGTAGTAGAGCTTGAAATCGGTGATTATGCTGTTTTGGCCTGCAGTTCCAAATATTAACCGATACATACACATATCATAATGGAAAAAGAATGTTTACCGCCTTGCCACTTGAACAAAAGAATTTAATTAAATGCAAAGTCGTAATAGAGAGATGCATTTATAGTAACCAATGCAATCCCAACGTTGTAGTTGGAGAATGAGCAATAATTAGGCGCAATAGCCTAGTATTAAAAGATATTGAACATTAGAGTATTAATATCGGTTCCCTTGTAGAAATATAGGAAAAAGACCCAAAGTTCATCTGGAAGACATATAACATACAATCACACCATAGAATTCGTTACAATTAAAAAATCGGTGATGATACATTTGTATGATAACTATTTGTAGGAGAATTAAATGAAATTCATAAAGGATACTCTCTTAACATTCTCTATTCAATTAATAACGGTAATTTTAGGAATAATTATCTCAGTTATCTTAGCGAGAACATTGGGCCCCGAAAAAGTGGGAATATATTCAATTATCATACTGATATTTACTTTGTTAAGTACATTCGGGAACTTAGGAATTAATATATCTAATACATACTTTGGTGTTAAAAAAAAATATACATGGAGTGAAATTGCTTCAAACTCATTAATATCTGCATTTTTGCTTGGAATAATTCTTTCAATGATTATTCCAATATTATTCTATCTCGATCCATCTGCATTTAAAAATATTAGTCCAAGTCTTGTAATAATAGCCTCCATTGTAACACCTTTTATTCTTTTGATGTTTTATTTTCAATACATCTTACTGGGTCAAAACAGGATAAAAGAGTACAACATTACAAGTATTAGTCAAAGCATCATCTATCTATCGCTGATTGTTATACTCCTTTTATTTGTACATGGGGATTTAGGGGCTGTAATTATTTCATGGACTACATCCTTTGTAACTGCAGCTATAATACCAATAATATTGGTTTATAAATCTACAAAATTTAAATTACATTTTAATTTAAATCTTTTCAAAAAAAGCGTGAAATTCGGTTCAAAAAGTTATTTAGGTAATGTAATTCAGTTTTTTAATTACAGAATAGACATGTTTCTAATTGGATTACTATTAAACTTTGGAAGTGTTGGTTACTATTCTATATCAGTTGGACTTGCAGAATCATTATGGTACTTGCCTAGTGCTGTAGGCACATTAGTATTTGCAAGAACTCCTTCTTTAAGTGATAAAGCCAGGAATGAATCAACACCTCGAATTTGTCGTAACACATTATTTATAACAATGATACTTGCAGTACTCTTATTTTTCACAGGAAAATATATAATATTAATTTTGTTTGGTTCCCAGTACTTACCTGCTCTTGAACCTTTATGGGTACTTCTACCCGGAATAATTGCTTTAAGTATCTGTAAAGTTTTGAGCAATGAAATAACAGGTCGTGGGAAACCATTAATAACTACTTATGCGTCGGTTATATCATTAATTGTTAATATTCCCCTAAATATTATTTTTATTCCACAAATGGGAATTACAGGGTCTGTTTTAGCTTCTAGTATATCTTACACTGCTGCTACACTAATAGTTTTAGCAAGCTTCCTTAAACTATCAAATAACACAATTTCAGAAACATTAATTATAAAAAAACCGGATATTAAACTTTATAATGAATTTTTACTGAAAATAAGAGAAGTTGTTCAAATTAGATTTAAAAAAATTATTTCAAAATATTAATTCTTATTTTCAATCTTTTTTCATATTGTGATGATAAATAACCAGATCATTTTCCTTATCATCACCTATAAACATATCACATAATTTTAAATGTAAAATGAAGCATTAATATATCAACTATTCTCTTCAAAAAAGAGCCTTAAAAAGATCTCAAATGATGCAATATGAAGTATTTTCAAAGCATTGTCCCCTTCTCCATTTTCATGCTCAGATATTAACTTTTGAATATACTTTTGATTTAGATATTCTTTTGAGACTGTTTTTTCAGTTAGCAACAATTCTTTAAAATAATTTTTCCAATTTTCATTGACTCTAAACCACTGGTTAAAATTAAGATAACCTCTTTTATTTGGAAGGAAAATTTTTCCCAGGAATAGTCTATTAATCAGCATCTTCAACCCTTCTTTTTTTAGGTGATAGTAGCTCCCTAATGCCCATAAAATTAAAGGGTAATCAGCCCGGACCATTGTTAAATTATAAGGAATTTTAGACAATTCCGGTGAAAGTTTAATTAAAAATTTACGATACAACCTGTGATAAAAGCGTGATTCAGGAGGTATTCTTGATATTAATTCCATCATATTATTATCATATGTCGGTACAGAATTTTCCATTATAGTCCTAATTAGTACATGAGACATTAAAACAGATCTTCTAACTCGATTTTTAAGGATAAATATATCAGAATGGTTTGCTTTATCCTTTTCATTAATCAGGTTAAATTCCTTTTTAAAACTATCCATACCTTTATAACCATTATAACCTTCAATTAACAGTTCATCTAGTTCATGGTCATTGAAGAGTGTTGTTATTTCAATCAATAGCTTTAATATGTTCACGTTGCTTTCAGTATTAATTACTTTTTTATCCAAAAGAGATCCTAGATAACTTCCCCCTAAAGTTAAATCTAAAGCAAGACCATCAAACACTACATCAATCTTATTTTTCATAATCTTAAAAAGAGGAATAACATAACTGTAACCTATATAAACCAGTCCATCAGAGTAATACACCATATTTTGAGCGTTCTCGATAATCATCTCAGGAGTAATATCTAATGTATTAATGTTTAAGCCTACTTTTTTAGAAACTTTTTTCGCGATTTTAGCCTCATCACAATCTTCAGGACCAAATGTAAAGGGTATAACTTCCTTTTGTTTATCTATGTCCATTGGAGCCAAAATAACCCTTGAATCTAATCCTCCACTCAAAGATAAACCGTAACTATAACCATTTTCCATTCGGGTTTCAACAGCATTCTTCATGGTTGATATAAGTTCTTCAATAAATTCATCTTCAGATTTATTGTAATCCGGTTCATAATCATAGTCCCAGTATTGATCAATGGATAATTCTTTACCGTCATAAACCATAATTGATGCAGGGGGTAAAAGATAAATATCTTCAAAAAATGTTCTATCACCTAAAATAGTGCTGAAATTAAACCAATCAATTACAGATTCATATTTTAATTTCTTTTTAAATTTAGGATATTTTAATATTGCTTTTACCTCACAAGAAAAGATAAAAGTTTCCTTAAAAAAATAATATAACGGTCTAAGACCATATCTATCATTAAAAATAAATAATTTCTCTTTTTTAAGATCTAATATAATAAAAACAAATGACCCATTCAATTTTTTAACAAATTCTTTACCATATTTTTCGAAAGAATATAAACAATATTCAGCATCATTTTTATATTTAAACCTGTATCCCTCATATTCTAACTTTTCCATATCTTCATTGTAATCATATATTTTTCCATCAAAAAAAATGCATAAAGAACCATCACTATTAAAAATAGGTTGCTTTTCTGGATTGAAAGTATCAAGATGTACTCTAGCTAACCCTAAAGAGGAATTAATATATTTATCTACCTTGTAAAAACTTTCATGCATTATAGAATCTATCATTTTTTCTATGATGTTTTCATTATTTGTTTCTTTTATAGAATTTTTATGAATGAAGCCCAGTAATCCCGGCATATTCTCACCTACGATATATCGACGAATTTATTAATGATTTAAATATATAAACATCTTCTTCCGTGATAAAAAGTTTAAATATCCCTATTAAATAAAGTGTCAAAATTATAGAGCCTACTATAACTGTACTTAAAAATAATGTCCCTAATTTAAATAATATTAAAGCAAAAATAACTACTCCCATCATCTTCAAAAACCAGTTAACATCTACTTTAATTGATAAATGTTTAACTGTGAAAAATAGATTAAGAAAAGAGCCCCCTGCCAAAGATATCATAGATGCTATCGCTGCTCCCATTATATCAAAGTGAGGAATTAATATAATATCTAAAATAACATTTATTGACATCATTAAAGCCGTTATCTTAAAAGTTAAATTTGCTTTTCCTACACTAATTAATGCCCCACTTATTGGTTGAGCAATACTACCCCTTATTACCGTCCCTATAAGTAATATCTGCAAAGGAATGACGGCATAAAGATAATTAGATTTATATAATATAGTTATTATATCCGCTGCAAAAAATCCAACGAGTAATCCCAAAAATACTAAAATAACTGTTGAATATTTCATAGTTTTATCCATCATTATATTAATTGCAGATTTATTATTCTTTCCCCAATATTCAGATGTAGCAGGATAGGTTATTTTCTGTATAGACAGAGGAATTATCCAAAAAAAATTGCTCAAACCAACAGCTACACTATAAAAACCTACAGACGATGAAATTAAAAGAATCCCCCCTAAAATAATGTCCATTTGATTGTTTATTTCATTTAATGCACTTGTTGACAAAATTCTAGCACCATAATTCAATAATGTTTTTGTTGTCTCTTTGTATAATTTAAATGTGAATTCAAAATAGTTTTTACAGCAGATGATCAAAAAAATACTTAAAATAATAGAAGACAGGAGAATTCCAAGCACTGCACCTGTACTTCCCCACCCATTATAAACAAAAAATACAGTTATGATGACCATGGCAATATTTTGAATAATGATACTAATGCCATATAATTTCATTTTTCTCAAACCATTTAAAAAGGATAATAAAACATTATTTAAAAGAGCAAATGGAAATGAAAACACCAGTATTTTTATCAAAATCTCCAGTTTTGGCATTTTAAATATATAAGCGATTAACCCTGAAGAAAAATAAAATAAAAAAACAAAAATTATTCCCAAGATTATACAGGTTATTATACTCGAAGATGTATACTGATCGATTTTAAGTTTATCCCCTTTGTATTCAGCCAAATATTTTATCATTGCCGGCGGAATACCTATTGCACAGATCAGTGTAGCGATGGAATTAAATGTTAATGCTTCTCTATATACTCCTAAATCACCAGGTCCAAGATATCTAGCTAAAAAGATTGATAATACGAAGCTTATTATAGTTATAAGAATGGTAGCAAAGAAGGTTACACCAACATCAAAAGCGAATTTTTTAGTTTCATCCATTTAATCACGTTTAATACCACTAAACTTCCTTTTAAGATTGTAAACTTAGCTTTTTTTAATAATAATATTAAAAACATCCGAAAACTTTTTAGCCATCTCTTTATGGCTGTATTTATTTATTTCTTCAGAAATTCCATTATAACTAACTTTTCCATTAGATTTAAATTCAGAATATGCCCTAAATATTTCTTCTTTTATTTCGCCTATACCATTTAAACTAATACCTGCACTAGTTTTTGCAAGTAGTTCATCGACTACTCCTCCTTTGTAACCTATAGAAATTATTGGTCTTTTTGCAGCGAGATATTCAAAAATTTTACCTGTAAAAACTCCTTCTTCATGAGGATTATCCCACATTAATAATAACAACATTTGGGATCTCCATTCCCTTTTAATTACTTCATCTCGAGGAATTAGCCCATTTATATTAACTATATCTGCTATATCATGCTTTTCTACCATTTTCCTAAGCAGATCCCCATCAGGCCCAAAAAAATTAAGTTCAAAATCAGTTATATTTATCTTATTTTCCAAATCTAATTGTTTAATTGCATCAAATAAAATTCCAGGATCTCTTTTGCCATTCCATAAACCTCCAGCATAAGTTATACTGAATTTTTCTGTTAAAGGAATTCCTGGATTGACATTCTCTGGATCAAACCCATTGGGAATTATAAATATGTCTTCATGAGTTTTATGTAACTTTCTCAAAATTTTAGCTAGAGGTTTAGAAACTATTATTAAACAATCAGCTTTGGTTAATGTTTTTACTTCTAACCTTTTTTCCAATAATTTACGTGGAAAAAAATGACTATACTTATAATAACTATATTGTGTCCATAAATCCCGCATATCTGCTACCCACGGGATTCCGTGTTTTTCCTTTAAACTTTTACCAACTGAATGGGGAGTTACTGGGGGAAAAGAACTAACTATTACATCCACATCTTGATTTTTCAGCAGATCATTTGCGGCTTGCATCGCGGGATAATACCAATACTTTTGTATATCCGGATATAAAAAAAATGCATCCCATAGATATCTGATAACCTTTATAATTGAATTACTGTTCTCATTTACCTTTTTAAGTAGATCAGGTAATTTTTTTATATAGTAAGTGTCATCATAAGGCACAGTTACTACCTTAAATTTATTTAATTCTGGAGATGGTTTATTTGTCAAGACAATAGGTTCCCATCCAAAATAAGGTAGATATTTAATAAGTCCTCCCATCCGAATTGTACCTACAACAGCACTGTGCTTATAATAGATTATTAAAACTTTCATATTAATATTTTATCAGCCATGACATAAATTATTATTGTAATTTAATATAATAATATATTTAAGCTAATTTATTCTAATTATATAAGCAAAAATTAGAAATATCGATTGAATCACCTAAAAAATGCAAAAATTTAAATTAACAACTAAAAATAAGAACATAAAACATCATATTAGCTTCCAAAATAAATATACAATCCAAAAATGATTCATATATACAATAGAATAAATAATAGAAATAAATAAACAATTACACCTTTAATTAAATCTAAATTTCTTTTTTTAAGTTTCATAAAGTTAAATTATAATTATATTTATTGTTATACCACGTGAATTAAAATTTAACACTTTTTGAATTTTTAAATTGAATCAAATTATTTAAATTTACACCTAATTAAAAAAATATTCTTTTTTTTTATATTAAAAAAATTTATATATTTTAATATACTAATAATATAATAATAAGTATTCATAATACTTAGAAAATAAATTTACATTTACGTCATAGGAAGAACTGTAATAAAAATCATTAAAATTATAGTTTTTAATATAGAACTTGTCATAACAACTTAAAAAGCATTATAAACAGGTAATATATAATTAAAATGGTTTAAATGGACAAATAAAATCTTTAAATCCATTATAACCTTAAATTAACTAAAATTTAAAAAATACATAATTCTAAAATTGATAAGGATACCCACAGAGTATAAAGTTGATAAAATGAATTGTAAAATATGTAATAATTCTCAAAATAATAAAATTTACAAAATTAAAGAGATGATGTTCAATTCAGGAGAATCTTTCGATTATTTAGAATGCTCACACTGTGGTTGCCTCCAACTAATTCATGTTCCACATAACATAGGAAAATACTACTCTGGAAAATATTATTCATTCAAAAGAGATTATAACAAATTTTTGAAAAATGCATTAACTACCAAAAGAAATGAATATGCGTTATTTAGAAAAAATTTTTTAGGTAAACTACTTTATAAGAAATATCCTCACGATTTATTATCTACCATTGGCAAATGTGACCTAAAATATGATTCAAAAATATTAGATGTTGGTTGTGGCTCAGGTAACCTCTTATACTCCTTAAAAGATGCAGGATTTGAAAATTTAGTTGGTATTGATCCTTATTTAAAAAAAGAAATTAAATCTCCCCATCTTAAAATCGTTAAAAAAGAGATTCAAGAGATGTCTGAAAAATTNNATATTCAGCCATTCATTAGAACATATGGACGAACATGCCGAGATAATACACAAAATTTTAAATATTTTAAATGATGGAGGCTGCTGCATTGTTAGTATGCCACTAAAAACCGATTACGTCTGGGATTTATACGGCACTGATTGGGTCCAAATAGATGCTCCTCGCCATATTCTTATTCACAGCTTTAAAAGTTTTAGTACACTAATAAAAAATGCCAATTTGAATGTAAAAAGTGTAAAATTTAATTCTAACGAATTTTTATTTTGGGGCAGTGAACAGTATAAAAGAAACATCCATTTAGAAGCTGAAAATTCCTATGTAAACAATCCTAAAGGAAGTATTTTTACAGGAAAACAAATCAAAAAATTCAAAGATAACGCAAAAGAGTTAAATGAAAGAAATTCAGGGGATCAAGCAATTTTTATTTTGGAGCAATGAATATGAGCTCAAAAGTGTCCATTATCATCCTTAACTGGAATGGGTGGAAAGATACTATAGAATGTTTAGAATCTCTTTATCAGATAGACTACCCTAATTATGAAGTAATTCTTATCGATAACAACTCCAGTGATAGTTCTATAACAAAGATCAGAGAATATTGTGCAGGTAACATAAAAGTAGAATCCCATTTCCTCCAGTATGATTCAGAAAATAAACCTATAAACCTTACAGAGTACACTAATAACAAACTTAAATCCATAGACAAATTAGATGAAAATTTTCAGAATTTATCTTGTACTAAACTAACTTTAATAAAAAATGATAGAAATTACGGTTTTACTGAAGGTAATAATATTGGAATAAGATTTGCACTTGATAAGTTAAATTCAGATTATATTTTACTTTTAAACAACGATACAGTAGTGGATAAAAAATTTTTAAGAAAAATGGTAAATATAGGAAATGATAACTCCAAAATTGGAATTCTTGGACCTGCAGTATACTGGTACAACAATAAAAACATGATCCAATCTGCTGGTGCAAACTTATCCTTTAAAACTGGAAAGCAGTATATTTTAGGTAGAAATCAAATAGATTCAGGACAATTTAATGGAATATTAGACGTTAATTATGTTTCTGGATGTTCACTCCTAATAAAAAGTAGGGTAATTGACAAAATTGGACTTTTAAATGGAACATATTTTTTATATTGGGAAGAAGCTGATTGGTGTATTCGGGCACGTAAAAATGGTTTTAAGGTATGTTGTATCCCACAGGCAAAAATCTGGCATAAGGAATCCATCTCTGCAAACAAAGTTATGGATTATTATTTTACCAGAAATACATTCTTATTTATGAAACAGTATACTAACACGTCCCAATTCGGTATATTCATACTTTACTTTTTTGGATTTAGATTCTGGTTTAAAATAGGGGCATATATCTTATATTATAAAAATATAAATTTATTATTCTGTTTTTTTAAAGGAGTTAAAGAAGGACTATTCATCCAAAATAAACATTAAATNNTAGATCCCCCATTATCATAAATCTTATTATAACTTGAAGTAATAACATTTAGAGGTAAATATCTTTGGTTAGTAACTATATTGGCCCCTTCCATTTGGTTAACACGTATACGTTTTTCTTTAAGGTTATATGACCCTAAAAATACATATGAGTTTTTATTAATTAAATCCAGAT
>DADN01000218.1:11716-13893 GCA_002509665.1 Methanobacterium sp. UBA8 | reverse complement strand
CTTACTACAATTTTATTGAAATATCTATTTTATATTAATCAACAAAATAACCCCCATTAATAAACTGATCAGTACTTTTCATGTAAAGCCTCAAACAAAGATAATAGGCAGCAAGGTTAGCTACAATAACACCAATATCTCCTGTTTCAATCACTGCTGAAAAGTTATTTAAGAGATGTAAACTTACTGCAATTAAATAAAACCTTACAGGCTGCTTTTTAGCGATACCGTATGCGACTATAGACGTACTTGCAGCATGAAATAAAATTCCAGGCAGTCTTACAACTACAGGAATATCTAGTACGAATACATACAGTATAAATTCAGTTATACCAAATCCTAGACCGACTAAGAACCCTAAAATAAAAATAGATCGTTGTGTCTCACCATGTCTATAAAATAAAGGGTATGCTTTAGCAAATTCTTCAATAAATGGTGTGAAAATAATTATTGAAATTAAACTGGCAAAAAAAGAGGGGAGAACACCTAAAAAATTTCTTGTAAATGTTCCAAAAAGAAGTGTTATAGGAATACTGACTATTATTCCTGAAAGCAAGAAGAAAAGCTTCTCTTTTAAATCAGGCTTATGAGGTCTTATAATTAAATCATCTTGATGAAACCTTATTTTATCATCCCGAGCATCAGGCATATGATAAATACCCCTAATTAATTTAAAATTAAACTTTATCCTTGAGTTTCAAGTATTTTCATTATGCTTTCTGCATCTCTATGGCTCTCATCGTTTAATGGAACTAATTCAATTTCCTGCGCTGATTTAACTCCTATTCCTAACTCTGCAGCTCTTTGAATTTGATCCAGCTCAAAAATTGGACCTTTGCTAATACCAGTTTTAACACCATAATTTCTAAGAACTGCAACCCCCACTGCGTCTATGGCCACTCGATCAGCAGATGCAAGAATAAGATCCGGCTCTACAACTTCTCCCTGTTCCGGTCCCTTTGTTATAAAAGCATTTACAGCATCCATAATGACCATATCAACATTGTAATGCTTGTTAATTTCAGCTATCATAGCTCTCTGGTAAGGAGATACATGCAGTTCCGTCATGTAGTTATATAAACCATTAGGAAGTCTCTTAGCAACTATTCCCACTGAATTTTTAAGTGACAATGTAAAATGACCTCCAAATCTATGTGTTTTAAGACAACATGTCTGAACAACCCTATCAGATTCTAGAAATAGCTTGGGCATATAAAATCCTTTAACCCAGTGAGTCCCATCTTTCTCAATTTTTACCCATTCATCCCTATCTTCTTCATCAAGTACAATAATTTCAAAGCCTAGTTTATCTGATAATTCAAAAACACCCATTTTTTCAAGTACATGGCGTGTATTGCCCATTCCACTGCGCTCAGCTAAAGTTAAACCTGCAATATCAGCTTCGTTTAATTTTTTAATTATAGCATAAAGTGTATCGATATGTGTTGAAGCGGGAAATGGATCAGCACTGTTAAAATTAGCCTTTAATGCAACTTTATCTCCTGAAAACTCATTTATATTAAAATAGTCCATTAAATTATTTATTCCTGAGTATCTATCTTTGGTTTTAACTAAAAATACTTTACCATTCTTATTTTGAGTTATAGAATTACCTCCTCAGGTAAATAACATATAATTAATTATAGTGAATAACCAAATATTTTTGACGACTGTCAGAATCCCCCTAAAATTTATAAGTTTAAGAAGTTACGTCATTCACTGTAATAAGATAATGATAGTATGTATCTGAAGACATAATTTATTTTTGGTTATTTAAAAAAACAACAACCAAATAACTTAAATTAAAATAATAGAAATTTAAAAGCTATAAAATTAAAAATAAGTATCATTTTTTTCAATTTAACTTGAATAAGTTATTTACTGGAAGTTTTTTGTTCAATTTGGTTGAAAATAATCTTGAATTCTGTTTTGCCGTTACTGTGAAGTTCTATAGTCCCATCAATCTGGTCTACTAATGATCTCACAAGACGTAAACCCAGTGTTTCTGAATGTTCTAAATCTACATCTTCTGGAAGCCCTGTACCATTATCACCCACAATCAACAGGAAATTTTCATTGTTTCGATGAAGTTTTACATATATTTTGCACTCTCTATGTTTACATTCTTCACCTGGAAACGCGTATTTTATAGAATTAGTAACAAGCTCATTTATTAT
>DADN01000218.1:0-11662 GCA_002509665.1 Methanobacterium sp. UBA8 | reverse complement strand
TTCTCAATATATTCTCTAAAATCAATTTTTGATAGTCCCTTAGAATTATAAAGCCTTTCATGAATCATTGCCATGGATTTAACACGATTTTGGCTTTCTTTAAAAACCCCAAAGGACTCTTTGTCCTTAATGTACCTGCTTTGAAGGGATAATAAACTTGAAATTATTTGCATGTTGTTTTTAACTCTGTGATGTATTTCCTTTAAAAGAGCTTCCTTTTCTTTTAAAGATTCCTTAATTTCATTTTCCGCCTGTTTATTATCTGTAATATCTCTTATAATTGCACAATAAAATTTTTCATCATTTATTTCCCATGAAATATGGGAGATTTCCAGGATGAATTTACTTTTATCCTTTTTAAATCCATATGATTCATAGATTACACCTGTATTTTGAGAGTTTGTGAAGTTATATGGATTATTCATTACTTTCTGGTAGGGTTCATGGTATTCTTCTGGAAATAGAATTGAAATTGGCTTTCCTAAAATCTCATCTTCACTGTATCCAAACATACGCTGTGCACTTTTATTCCATAAAATAATTTTACCATTTCTATCAGCTAAAATAATTGAATTATTGGCTAGTTCTACTAAAGAACGAAATTCCAGTTCTGATTTTTTTAATTGATCCTGTGAAGTTTCTATTCTTGATAACATACTATTAATTGACATTGCTAAAGATGAAAGTTCATCTTCCCCTGCCACAAGTATGCGTGCAGAGAGATCACCTTTTTTACCTATATTTGTGATATCTCGACTAAATCTAGATAATCTGAAGAGTATAGATCTATCTAGATAAACTAAAATGGTTATAGCCAGGACACAACCCATTATTAAAAGAAAAGATATAAAATAAGACAGAGTATTCTGGTACTCTTTATAAAAGCCCCTTGATTTTTCCGTTTTTAAAATAAAAGCAGGTTTACCGTTAATATCATTTATAAGAGCATATCCTGCAATATAACTATTATTTATTGGTTTAACAAAAAATGGAGAAGTTTGCGACATATACTGACGTGCATTTTCAAAATCAGCAGCTCTATTTGAATCATTATAACTAATTAATGTAAGAGAGGACTGTATTTCATTAGAAATATGTTGAATTTCAACATTATTTAAATAACGGCCCATGATTAATGTTCCTTTACTGGGACCATTTCCATTTGAAGTTAAAATAGGATGTGAAACAATTATCAGTGGTCCTTCAGGGAGCATAACAACTCCTCTAACACCTTCCTGAGAATTTAATAAGATACTGTTTTTAGATATATACTCATTCATACTTTTAGAAATAGGTTTTTCTTTTCCTGTTTGAATATCAAATTCTTTACCATAGACAATATTTCCAGAATTATCAATATATAAAATTAGATTAAGTTTTAGACCCTCAAAAGTAGAATTTACGATATTACTGCGGATATATTCCGAATTATGATTTTTCATAAACGTATATGTATCATCCCAAACAGCCCAGTCATTAATTGTTTTATTTAAATCTGAAATTTCACTTGAAAGTGCATTGGTGGCTAACTGTATATTTTGGAGGGTATTCTGTTCTTCAAGTGTTTGAAAGCCTCCCACTAAAATAACGTTTGATGCTATATACATAACAATAATTGAACAGGCTACTGTTATTCCAATGAGTATCAGTGTTTTCTCTCGTAATTTCATTGTTGTCCCATAAATCTTAAAAATTTTGACACGATTGATCTAATTTAGTGATTATATTAGATACCTTCATTAATAAAACTGTTAGTTTTAATAGGTTATTATATGTGTTTAAGCGAATCATACAAACTTATAAGCTAAAAAAAGAAGTTTGAGAGGAAATAAATAAGTTATAAAAAGTAAATTTATCTTTTAATGTTCTATATACTACAGATTAAATTTACTTGTTATTATAAGACCCCTCAGAGATTATATCTTCATCAGTTTCAATGGAAGAAATTGGAGGTTTTCCATTTAAAATCTCATTTAAAAACTCCCCAGTATATGTGCCGCTTAATGCAACTTCTTCAGGAGTACCTTCTGCAATAACAAGTCCTCCTTCATCTCCTCCTTCCGGACCAAGGTCTATAATATAATCTGCTGTTTTTATAACATCCAGATTGTGTTCTATAACTAGAACAGTATTCCCAGAATCCCTTAATCTGCCGAGAACATGAAGAAGCTTTTTAATATCTGCAAAGTGAAGTCCAGTTGTTGGTTCGTCAAGGATATAAAGTGTTTTACCAGTACTTTGGCGGCTTAACTCCTTCGAAAGTTTTACACGCTGGGCTTCTCCACCGGAAAGTGTTGTTGCAGGCTGTCCAAGTTTAATATAGCCAAGTCCTACATCGTCAAGAGTTTGAAGCTTTTTTTGTATACGTGGAACATTTCTGAAGAAGTGAAGTGCCTCTTCAACTGTCATATCAAGTACATCTGCAATATTTTTACCTTTGTACCTCACATCCAGGGTTTCCCTGTTGTAGCGCTTTCCTTTACACACTTCACATGGGACATAAACATCTGCTAAAAAGTGCATTTCAATTTTTATTATTCCATCACCGCTGCACGCTTCACAACGCCCGCCTTTTACATTGAAACTAAATCTACCGGGTTTATAACCTCTCTTTTTAGATGCAACAGTTTCAGAGAATATTTCCCTGATATAGGTAAATACACCTGTATAAGTAGCAGGGTTTGACCTTGGAGTACGCCCTATTGGAGACTGGTCAATAATAATTACCTTGTCAATATTAGAGACCCCTGTGATCTCATCATGTTTTCCTGTAGTTATGGGCTTTCTATTAAATTCCCCATAAAGACCTTTATAAAGCACGTCATTTACGAGAGTACTTTTTCCAGACCCCGAAACTCCAGTAACACATGTAAACACTCCGAGAGGTATTTTTACATCTATATTTTTTAGGTTATTCTGTCTTGCACCTTTTACAGTAATGAACTTCCCGTTAGGTTTTGTACGCTCTTCTGGAAATTCTATAGTCTCATTTCTAGATAGATATTTTCCTGTTATGGAGTTCGGATTATTCATTATTTCCAGTGGTGTTCCAGTTGCAGTTACCCTTCCACCATGCTCACCGGCTCCAGGACCTATATCCACAACATAGTCTGCAGAGAGTATAGTTTCTTCATCGTGTTCTACAACAATCAGAGTATTTCCAATATCCCTCAATTTTTTCAGTGTTTCAATAAGTCGAGTATTGTCCCTCTGGTGCAGTCCAATACTTGGTTCATCGAGTATATAAAGAACTCCCACTAGACCCGAGCCTATTTGTGTTGCAAGGCGAATTCTCTGGGCTTCTCCTCCAGAAAGTGTACCTGAAGACCTATCCAGTGTAATATAATCAAGCCCAACATCAGATAGAAATCTTAAACGTTCCCTTATCTCTTTCAGGATTTCTTTTCCAATGAAATGCTGCATTTCTGTGAGTTCAAGCTCTTCAAAGAATTTATATGACTCTTTTATAGGCATTGCCACAACTGCAGATATGGTCCTGTCACCTACTGTAACAGATCTACTTTCAGGGCGTAACCTGGTCCCATTACATGCAGGGCACTTCCTATCACTCATAAACTGCCCTATGTAACTTCTCATATAATTTGATTTGGTATCCATAAATAGACGTTCCATTCTCTTTACTACGCCTTCAAATTTCCGCTTTACGTGGTGTACTCTACCTTTTCGTCTAAATGTAAAATCAATTCTTTCAGATGACCCGTAGAGAACTATGTTCTGGTATTTTTTAGGTAGTTCATCAAAGGGAATGTCCATGCTAAACCCATAGTAATCTGCAACTGCTTCAAGCATCTGGTGGTAGTAATTATCCTTATTCTTGGATTTACTCCATGGGAGAATTGCCCCTTCTTCAAGTGATAAACTAATATCAGGGACTACTAAGTCTGTATCTATCTCCATTTTACTTCCAAGCCCGTTACACTCTGGACATGCCCCATGCGGGTTGTTAAATGAAAATGTCCTGGGACTTATCTCTTCAAAGTTTATACCGCAGTCTGTACATGCAAAGTGCTCGCTGAACACTTTTTCTTCCTTTTCACCATCTTTTTCATAGAGTACTACTATCAGACCTTCGCCAAGCTCAAGAGCAGTTTCAACTGAATCAGCAAGTCGCCTTTTAAAATCAACATCGTATCTTATAACTAACCTATCTACAACGACTTCTACGGCGTGTTTTTTGTTCTTGTCAAGATCGATATTTTCATCCAGACTTAATATCTCGCCGTCAACCCTTACTCTTACAAATCCCTTTTTTTGGAGGTCTTCGAACATTTTCTGATGTTCTCCTTTCCTATCTTTAACAACAGGAGCCAGGATCTGTACTTTAGTCTTTTCTTCTTCTTTGTAGATATTATCGACTATCTGGCCTGAAGTTTGCTGAGATATAGGTTTTCCACAGTTGTAGCAGTGTGGAATACCAATCCGTGCATATAAAAGCCTTAAATAATCGTATATCTCTGTTACTGTCCCTACTGTTGATCTAGGATTTACTTTAGTGGTTTTCTGGTCAATGGATATAGCAGGTGAAAGTCCTTCTATATAATCAACTTCAGGTTTTTTCATTTGCCCTAAAAATTGCCTTGCATAAGCTGAAAGAGATTCCACATATCTCCTCTGCCCTTCAGCATAAATTGTATCAAATGCGAGGGATGATTTTCCAGAACCGCTGAGTCCTGTAATTACAACGAATTTATCCCTTGGTAGTGTAACATCTATATTTTTAAGATTGTGTTCCCTTGCACCCTTTATGGTTATACTATCTTTCTTTGTATTCATTACTTTGAAGCCCCTTCTAGAATGCCAATTTTATCTCTAAGCTTTGCAGCTTTTTCAAAATCAAGTTTCTTTGCTGCCAATGTCATTTCATGCTCTAAATCCTTAATAAGTAAGCGAAGTTCATCTTTTGGCATGCGTTCAATATCATCTATTAATTCAATTTTATCCTTTTTCTCTTTTTCCTTAATGGATCTTACCACAGTTTTTGGTGTTATATTATGCTTTTTATTATATTCCATCTGCAGTTTTCTCCTATTGTTAGTAATATTAACTGCTGATTCTACAGATTTTGTGATTTCATCAGCATATATAACTACTTCTCCTTCTACGTTCCTTGCTGCCCGCCCTATTGTCTGAATAAGTGATGTTTCAGAACGGAGAAATCCTTCTTTATCTGCATCAAGAATTCCGATTAAAGATACCTCTGGAAGGTCCAGTCCTTCCCTGAGTAAGTTAACTCCCACAAGACAGTCAAATTCACCACGTCTGAGGTCATCGATAATTTCAATACGTTCCAGCGTACTTATTTCTGAGTGGAGGTACCTTACTTTCACTCCAATTTTTGCATAATAATCTGTAAGGTCTTCTGCCATTTTTTTAGTTAATGTAGTTACCAGAATTCTCTGATTTTTCTTAATCCTCTTTTGAACTTCCCCTAAGAGATGATCTACTTGTCCTTTAACTGGTTTGATTATTACCTTGGGATCAATGAGACCTGTAGGCCTTATAATCTGTTCTACAGTATTCTGACTTTTTGCGAGTTCATATTTTGCGGGAGTTGCAGAAACATAAATCACCTGATTCATTATACTTTCAAACTCCTCAAAGTTGAGAGGGCGATTTTCACGAGCCGATGGGAGCCTGAATCCNNTACATCCCTCCAATTTGAGGTACTGTAACGTGAGATTCATCAATTATAGTTAAAAAATTCTCCGGAAAATATTTTATAAGAGTGTGAGGCATGCTGCCCCATTTTCTACCGCTTAAATGCAGTGAATAATTTTCAACTCCAGGACAATATCCCATTTCCTGAAGCATTTCCATGTCAAACCTTGTTCTCTGTTCAAGACGCTGCGCTTCCAGTAATTTATTTTGAGACCTTAAAATAGTTAACCTATCTTCCAGTTCGGTTTCAATTCCTTTTAATGCCTTTTGCATTTTACTATCCGAAATAACAAAGTGTTTTGCAGGAAATATGGTTATTCTATCGATTTTTTTAGCTACATTTCCCCTCAAAGGATCTATATAAGATATTCCATCTATCTCATCTCCAAAGAGTTCTATCCTTACAGGAAGTGACCCGTGAACTGGAAATATCTCTATAACATCTCCTCTAGCTCTGAATTTACCCCTTATAAAATCTATATCATTCCTTTCATACTGGATATGGACAAGTTTGGATAGTATTTCCTCCCGTTCCATTGTTTCTCCAACTCTCAAATGCAGCAGGTGATCTCCATAGTCTTCAGGAGATCCAATACCATATATACATGAAACGCTTGAAACTACTATCACATCGTCCCTTGATAGCAGTGATTGAGTTGCTGAGTGTCTCATCTGGTCTATTTCATCATTTATACTGGCTTCTTTATCTATAAAAGTGTCTGTATGTGGAATATATGCTTCTGGTTGGTAGTAGTCATAATAACTTACAAAATATTCCACGGCATTTTCAGGGAAAAATTCTTTAAATTCTTCATAAAGCTGTGCAGCGAGTGTTTTATTGTGTGACATGACTAATGTGGGTTTATTTACTTCTTTAATCACATTTGCCATGGTAAATGTTTTTCCAGATCCTGTAACTCCAAGTAATGTTTGATGCTTTAATTCATCATTTATACCAGTTACAAGCGAATTTATTGCTTTTGGCTGATCTCCCAATGGTTTATAATTTGAATTGAGTTTAAATCCTGTCATTTCTCTTTCCTCTATTTAAAAAGGGTATTTTAACATTTTTATATAATCTTTTGATAGTTTAAGTTTTGTATTGATATAAAATAGGTTTTGAGTAAGAGCATTAGAAAAGTAATAGGTGCTCTGAATGTCATTTTGGAGCTGTAACACAAAGCCATTTTTGATACTTAAATCACATTATAAGTGTTTTAATTTCCGATTTATTCGTTTTAATCTATTTATCATTGCTTTATTATTATATACTTGCTTAAATCTTTTTATTTCTCTTTCCTCTTTTTTGAACAAAAGATAACTTTTATATATATTATTATAACTTATAAGAAAATAACTTTATTAATATTGGGAAGTATGATATAAATAATTGATGGTATAACGAAGAAGGTGGTTAAAACGGAAAATAGTTCCATAAAAAAAATTGGAGAGAGTCTTAAAATTGGTGGAAAGTTGAGTACAAGCCCTTTAGCTGTTTATAGTTCTGAAACGATCCCTGAAGGGGCAGTACCTATGTGTTCTCTTGATCGTTGTGTTGCTAAAGCTATAATGTTAGCGTCTATAAATGAAAATCAACCTCCATTATATATTGGTAAAGACACCCTTAAGGGCTGCTGTCCTGGGTCAATGACATATTTAGGATTCACTAAACCGCTTAAATTTATTAAATATTTCGTTTCTACTGGAAATGAAAAATTTAGAGGGGGAGAAGCAGAATATCTTAAAGCAAGCCCCGAATATGTTGAAGGATTTTTAGAATCCATTGGGGAAATAAAACCACTTGGGAAATATCTTATAATACAGAAATGCGAAGATATAAAAGATGATAATGATATTAAATCAATCATCTGCTTCGGTAATGGAGAACAAATACGAAACTTAGGCAGTATTATACACTTTAGAACTAAAAATCCATTTAATGCAATTGATNNTATGCCTTTTGGCCCGACATGTGCAACTCTTGTTACTTATCCTGCAGGAATGGCTGAAAAGGCCCCAAAAGATACTGCATTTGTGGGTCCTGTAGACCCAACTGGAAATGTATGGTTCCCTCCAGAATATATGGCCATTAGTATACCATTAAAAATTGCAGAAGGGATGCATGAAGATTTAAATAATTCATTTGCCGTAAAAAGGCCGCAAGTTGCTTCTCCTAAAATAAGGGACAATATAATTTCTTAAAATAACACTGAAAACAGTGTTTCTTTTTTTATTACATTCAAATACCACAAAAAGAGGCGATTAAATGCCAAATCGTTGCAGTAAACCAGATAATTTGCCTGATAAACCCGGCGTATACATAATGAGAAATATTGACGACGATGTAATCTACGTTGGAAAGGCTAAATCTTTAATTAAAAGAGTTAAATCTTATTTTAGCAAATCAGAGCTCCCACTTAAAACAAAATTGCTCATGAGTCATTTCCATAACTTAGAGTATATCATAACAGATACAGAAAAAGAAGCACTTATCCTGGAATCCAATCTCATAAAAAAGTACAAACCCAAGTATAACATTCGATTAAAGGATGATAAAAGATATCCTTACATTAAAATAACCAATGAAAAGTATCCCCGGATTCTAATAACAAGAAATGTTAGAGATGATGGTGCATTTTATTACGGGCCATTTACAGATGTTGGATCAGTAAGAAGAATGATCAAATCATTAAAAGCTATTTTTAAAATAAGAGCCTGCAGGAAAATGGACGGTCCATGTCTCAACTACCAAATTCACCTTTGCAGTGCCCCATGTGGAAATAAAATAAGTAAAACAGCATATAATGAAATTATAGAGAAAATTAATCTGTTCTTTGAGGGCAAATATAACAAAATAATTGATATGTTAAATGAAATGATGAGGGAAGCTGCACAAAATCATGAATTTGAAAAAGCTGCGGTACTGCGGGATCAAATTTTATCTGTAGACAGCATCCTTGAGAAACAGAAAATAGAATTTGATAGAGGCCTTGAACAGGATGTAATTGCATGTTCTTACGACGAAAAACTGGCATGTGTAGTTGTATTTTCAATAAGAGATGGTAAAATCATTGGAAAAGATGATTTCTTAATGAGCGGAACTGAAGGCACATTACCAGATAAAATTCTTTCAGCATTTTTAAAACAGTATTATATGAGCCCAAGACACGTCCCATCAGAAATTATTATTCAGTAATAGCCTGACGAACATGACCTAATTGAAGAGTGGCTTTCCTCTGATCAGGAATATAAAGTAACCCTTAGAACTCCTAAAAATGTAACAGAAACTCGTTTGGTCCAGATGGTAGCTAAAAATGCTGAAATAATTAAGAACCAGGAGAAAGAAATTAGAAATATTTTGCTGGATCTTCAAAGATACATTAAACTTCCAAAAATACCAAGACATATTGAATGCTTTGATATTTCGAATATCAGCGGCAAACTTGCAGTGGGATCAATGGTTGTTTTTGAAGATGGTATGCCTAAAAAAAGCAAATATCGAAAATTTAAAATAGATATTCCAGGTCCTGATGACTATGCCATGATGAGAGATGTTTTAAACAGAAGGTACAGTAAGGTAGCTCTTGGCGAAGATAAAAAACCAGATCTCATAGTTGTAGATGGAGGAAAAGGACAGTTAAATGTGGCAGTAGATATATTGAATTCACTTAATCTAAATGATATAGCTGTTATTGGACTTGCTAAAGAATTTGAACATGTATTCATCCCAAATGTTTCAAATCCAATAATTTTGCCTAGAAATTCTGAAGCTCTGCATCTCCTGCAGAGAATAAGAGATGAAGCCCATAGATTTGCAGTTACTTACCATAAACAACTAAGATCTCGTGAATTAAAGTATTCAGTACTTGACGGAATAAAGGGAGTAGGAGAAAAACGAAAAATAAAGCTTCTTAAACATTTTGGTGACGTCAATGGTGTAAAAAATGCCAGTGTTGAAGAGTTAGCAAGTGTTGAAAGCATAAATAAAAACTTAGCATTTACCATATACAAGCACCTGCATAAAAGCAGTACTGCTTAGTATGAATCTTGTAAACCCTTTATGATTATGTGCAAAAGGCAATATTAATATATCTAAAGCATTAAAATAGTATGCATTATGGCGTCTTTTAAAATTCTTGTAGTTGAAGATGAAAGTATTGTAGCCATGGATATTAAACACAGGCTGGAAAATATGGGTTATATCGTGCCTGCAATCACATCTTCAGGTGAAGAAGCTGTAGAAAAAGCTTCAGAAACTAATCCCGATCTAGTACTTATGGATATTGTACTAAAAGGAGAGATGGACGGTATTGATGCCGCTCAACAAATAAAAGATAATCTAGATATTCCTGTCGTATATTTAACAGCATATTCGGATGAAAGAACCCTTAAAAGAGCTAAAATAACAGGCCCTTTTGGTTACATTATTAAACCTTTTGAAGACAGAGAACTGCACAGTGCCATTGAAGTTGCACTATACAAGTATGAAATGGAAAGTAAATTAAAAGCAAATGAGAAATGGCTTTCTACAACTCTTGAGAGTATTGGTGATGCTGTAATTACCACTGATAAAGATGGATGCATCACATTCATGAACCCAATCGCTCAAAAGATTACAGAATGGGAACAGGATGAAGCTTTAGGAAAACCCCTGGAAAATATTTTTAAAACTATTAATGAAGAAACAGGTTATCCTGCTGAAAGTCCAGTTATTGAAGTGCTTCAAAAAGGTTCTATAACAGGCATGAAAGATCATGCTGTTTTAATAACTAAAAATGGGACACAAGTACCAATTGATGATACAAGCGCCCCCATTAAAGATGATAAAAATAATATAAATGGCATTGTACTTATATTCCAGGACATAACCCAACGTAAAAACGCTGAAAAAGAAAAAGAACAGCTTTTAAAAGAAAAAGCTAGAGGTGAGCTTTTCGGCTTTCTTTTAAGTGCTATGCCCGTATTTGCGTCAAACATACCTCCACAGATAAGAAATAATATTGCTAAAAGTTTTTCAGACCGCTTTGAAATAAATATGAAACCGCAGTTTGAAGAAGGTAAATCAGATTTAAATGAAGATATCCTAAACTATTATAATGAATGGATAAAAGGATTTTTATCAAATCTAGGTATAGAAGCAGAAAATGAATTAGAGAATCATAATTATCTTAAATTTATAAACTGTCCATGGGAAAAAGAAGCAGAATACAGCCCTATGTTCTGCATGATATGTAGAATAATCATATTACGTAGTTTTACATGGACATCTGTTAAAGGTAATGTAGAACAAATATCGTGTATGGCTGAAGGTTCAGATAAATGTACATTTGAATTTATATTAGCAAAAGACATATAACTTAAATAATGAAGTTAACTTATCTTATTTATATATAGTTAAAGGAGATATAACAGTGGAAAGAGTAAAAACAGGTATATCCGTATTAGATCACATCACCGGCGGGTTCCCAGCAAGTAGAACAATGCTTGTTACAGGAGATGCAGGTTCTGGAAAAACAATATTTGGACTTCATTTTGCAAAAAACAGCTGTGATCAGGGGCTTAAAACAGCATATATAACTACAGAAGAAGATGCTCATGATCTTAATGCACAGGGTAACTCTTTCAACTGGAATTTAGATAAATTTCAGGAAGACGGCCTTTTAAGTTTCATTGAACTGGCAGGAGCTAGAGCTCGTGTAACTGAAGCTGCAATGAGTATAGACATAGGCACCATGAAGGGTAACTTCGCAAAAATTCTACAGAACATCCCTAAGGATACGGAAGTCATTGTTTTAGACAGCCTTGGAAGTTATACTGCTAAATTAACACCTTATGAGTTTAGAGACCGTTTTGATCTTCTGGTATATGAACTGAAAAAAAGGAACATCACTGCACTTGTAATACTTGACAGTGCTACTTCCCATGAATTCAATGAACTTGCATTATTTTCAGTTTATGGAGCTATAAAACTTATGAAACGTGA
>DADN01000113.1:1340-2759 GCA_002509665.1 Methanobacterium sp. UBA8 | reverse complement strand
GGCCTCCGTAACTTATATAAGGGATGGTATACTAGCTTAATGTGCAAATACTTTATTAAACCACGATCAATGGAGATGCAATAGCAATATCTACTATTAGCCTCCCTAAAATCATGCCCGCAGGGCCCAACCAGACTCCCCATTCTAAAAATCCCTGCGGGATTCTCCATTGATTTTAAGTATTGTCTAAAAACTTTATTAATTCTCTTGGTAATTAAAATACATCTAGAATAATATTTTAATGATGGATCTTCTTTATTTATTGAAATCAACCCTATTTTTGGAATTATAAGCTTGAAATATAATCCTATTTTTGGAATTATAAACTGAAATTATAAGCCAATTTTTGAAATAGTAATCTATTTATTTAATCTATTAATAACTATAACTGGGAATCTTAATTTACTGTGCTATAATAAGAATTTGTGATTGCATTGATTAAAGATTGTTTGAGATTATATTATGTAAGGATGAGGTTCTAACATGAAAGTCAAAGCTATAGGTCTGGTTAATTCCCCATTTAAAGTTAAAAAGGGATCTCCTCATCAGGGCCGTTTTTCGGATAAATTGAGCACAATTACTATTTTCAAAGAGTATGAAGATGCACTGGAAGGAATTGAGAATTATAATAATTTAATGGTGATTTACTGGATGGACCGTGCAGATTCAGTTTCTTTAAAGGTGATACCACACGGAGGAAAAGATAAAAGAGGAGTTTTTTCCACCAGGGCACCGGTCAGGCCAAATCCAATTGGATTGTGTATGGTGGAACTTGTGAAAAAAGAAGGAAACATTCTAACTGTAAGGTGGCTTGATGCCCTTGATGAATCCCCAGTACTGGATATCAAACCATTTCTACCGGAACTGGACTGTCCCTAATCATAGATTTTGTAACTATTACTTACTCTCTTATTTTTTCCCTATTATTTACTCCATTATCTTTTTTTTATTCCCTTAATTTCCTTATCAATCATTTTACTCCTTATCAATCATTTTACTAATGTATTACTTCATTCCATTCATTTTTTGCTAACTCAAATTCAATTTTAAAAACCTTTTTTATAGTTAGTGGTTATAAAGAAACTTACTTATGGTTTAGTGTATCAATATAACAGATGGAGTTTAATTGGATTTTCCAATTTACTTCAAATTTTCATGATTAAATAATTATCATTTAGGTGATGATTCACTCTTTGTTTCTGAGGAGAGGGGATAATGGACTTTAAATTAGCTGCAGAGTTAACCAGGGAAATAAAAAAGGTAAAAGGAGTTATTTCTGTAATGTATCCTGGTACTGCATCTTCTGAAACATTAACTGATTTAGATCTACTTGTGATTTATTCAGCTAAATCAGAATCTTCTTTTCAAAAGGTTAATGATCTTGCTGGGAAATTCAAAATAAAACAGATCACCCTGGAT
>DADN01000113.1:663-1323 GCA_002509665.1 Methanobacterium sp. UBA8 | reverse complement strand
GTGAATATAACTGCAGAAGACATGCAGTTAAAATCGCGTATTATTTTGACTTATGACACCACTGAAATGAATCAAAATGATAGGAATAAACTTAACCGGGCCCTTTATGGTGGTATATCTACTTACAAGAAGGATGGGGAGAGAATTGTCAAGGAGTACCCGGGTATAATCAGTAAAATCAATGCACAAAAATTGGGTAAAGGAGTTCTGATGGTGGATCGTTTCAATTCATCCCTCATAATCCAAACCTTAAAGACATTCAAAGCCCACTGGAAAGAAATACCGGTTTGGACTTATTAAAAATTCTTGTGGTTAAATTTTTCATGATTTAATCGATTTCATGATTTTAATCGTTTATGGTTTGAGAAAATTATATTGATGTAAAATTCTTATATTGCTATAAAACTGCCTAGCTGTAGGTGATTTCAACGGAATGGGGGTGGATATGTTGAAAAAAACCTTAAAAGAGATATTTAAAGGGAATTCAAACATTAATTTAGATGAAAGTACTGTTAGATCTATTTTAAATGATGAAAACGTGATTATAAGTCCTGATACTCAACGGGAAATTAGGATTCCTCCGGGGCAACATGAAGATAAAGGTTGGCCTGTCCTGCATGCTGGAAGAGTTGCCAGAATCAATCCATCAAAATGGAAACT
>DADN01000113.1:0-579 GCA_002509665.1 Methanobacterium sp. UBA8 | reverse complement strand
ATTAAAAAACTGGTGGAAATACTCCCTGAAGCCAGATACGTCATGGTACATGCCCATAAAAATTTCACCACCAACCTCTCCCTGGATGATTTTTTCGCGCAGGACGTACTACTGGCCACTCAACACAATGGAACTGCCATAAATTCCAAACATGGAGGGCCGGTGAGATTAGTGGTACCTCGCCTGTATTTCTGGAAAAGCGCTAAATGGGTCACTGGACTGGAATTCATGGCAGAAGATAAAAGAGGTTTCTGGGAATCGGCTGGTTACCATAATCACGGCGACCCCTGGACTGAAGAGCGTTACAGCTGGCAGGAAACCGACCCCGGGATATAATTGTAACCCTGGAATAGTAACCTTGGAATATAATTGTTATCCGGGAATATTAACCTCAGAGTATAATTATAATCCTGGAATAGTGCCTAAGAATATAATTGTAACCCCAGAGAAGGAATATAATTGTAAAAAAAGAAACAAGAGGTTTAATTAGATGAAAGTCTTATTTGTAGAACCACCCAAGGTATTCTGGTTTGTAATGGGAGAATACATGCCCCCACCACTGGGAATACTTCAGTTAGC
>DADN01000044.1 GCA_002509665.1 Methanobacterium sp. UBA8 | reverse complement strand
AATACAAATCCAATGTTTGCCCTCCGGAGTTTAGCCTGCTCTTTTAACGAGTACTCTTTGATATTTTTCCCGTTCATTAGAACAGCTCCTTTTGTTGGGGTATCAAGTATCCCTGCCAGGTGAAGCAATGTTGATTTTCCAGATCCCGAAGGCCCCATTAGCGCTGTAAAAGAACCCTCCTTTACAATTAAATTAACACCTTTAAGTGCCATTACCTCTTCTGTTCCCATTTGATAAGTTTTCCAGACATGATTAAATACCAGTACATCGTTATTCATATCTCAGCGCCTCCACAACGTTTAATTTAGATGCTCTCCGTGCAGGATATAAACCGGCTAAAATGCTTAAAATTGTAGCGCCCCCAATTACTCCTGCGATTAACCATAGTGGCAGCATTTGGGTAAGACTGATATTTTCTATGCCTAACTGTGGCCCATATAACATAATTCCAACTTCTATCAAAATAGCAGCTGCAATTATACCTATTATCGAAGCTACAAATCCCAGTAGACCAGCTTCTGTAAGTATGCTTCCTAATATTTCTCTGTTTGTAAATCCTATTGCTTTTAGTACTCCTATTTCTCTTGTTCTTTCTGAAACGTTAACCAGCATGATGTTTATAATGCTTATAACTCCAACCAGTAATGCGACACTGGCAATGGCACTTACAAAGAGAGTTATTGTTTGCATTATCTTATCGATCTGCTGTGTGTAGTCGTTTTTTGTGAATGCGCTTGTACCGTTTATAGAACTTTCTATTTCTTTTTTAACAGTATCTGGATCGCCTTTAGTGTTTGCTGAAATGGTGGATACGTTGTTATTATTCATATCAAGAGCTTTATCTATATTTATGAAGATAAGCCCTACTCCGAACCCTCCTTCATTGGTAGTCCCTGTTACTGTTAATTTATGATCTTTAATGGTTATGTTACTCCCTATTTTATAATTAAAATCTTCAGCAAGTGATTTACTGATAACAACGCCTCGAGTACCGTTGATTTTTATCTGGTTCCAGTCATTGATTCCCTGAACAACTATCTGCATGTTGTTTAATTTGCTGTAGAATTGTGTTTCTTTTTTAATATCGTAAAGTTGAGGCATATGTTCTATTTTAGAAACTGCAGCAGAGTTTAGAAATGTGTCGCCGGTAGATCCTGTGATTCCTGATCCGCCGGAACTGTTTACTATCGTAATATCTCCCATAAGTGATTCAGTTTCCTCTTTCATGTAGGATGTCATCCCTGTACCAATACCCATAAGGACTACCAGGGCAGTAACGCCTATAATCACACCTAACATGGTTAGGGCGCTTCTAAGTTTCCTTCTTTTAAAATTTTTAAAGGATAATCTGTAAATGCTCATTTGAAACCTCCAAACATATAATAAATCCAAGTAATGCATTTAGATAAATATTCTGTTTTATTTAATAACAACAAAATTAATTATTATGTTTCTATGTCCTCCAGTTCAAATACCTCCTCAATGTATCCCCTTTTGAGAGCTTTAGTAATTCGGTAGGCTAAAATTAGAGAGGGGTTATACCTACCCTGTTCTAAAGCTATAATTGTCTGTCGTGTTACTTCAACAGCTTCTGCTAACTCCTCTTGAGTTATTTTAAGTTCTTTTCTATATTCTTTAATTCTTGTTTTCATAGGTGTTCTTCCATGAAATTGTATACAGGCACAAAAACACGCAGATGATTAAAATAATATGTTTGGAGGTTTCTGCCGAATTTGTGCTGTACTGACATATGTAAAGCGCCCTTATGGAAAAATTATTTTGTTATTACTTCTTCCCGGAAGTTGTAAAAGAAATATGAAAGTACACAGACTACTATACTGCCTGAAAAAAGCAGAGTGAATGCCTGTGGGAAGTAAGACGTATCTTTAGTCATGCTTATGTAAATTAGAGATATTGCACCTGCAAATATGACATAAAGAAATGTATTTCTGGTTGCAAGCCCTACATTTGCCTGTAACCTTTCATCATTTTCACCATAAATTGTGAAATAGACCACAAATGCTGCAAAGCCTGCAAATGCAACATTTCCAGTTACAAAATACAGCAAACTCAGCGGGCTTAAAAATCCTAAGTACCATAGTGCATTTTTCATTTTTAATTCTCCTTTTCCAGTTTATGTCTGGTTATAAATCCTATTAAACTACCTATAACTGCAGTAAACATAATTAAAACAGTTGTGCTTTCTTCAATATTTATATAGTTGAAAATAATAGAAACTGTAATGAGTGTTATTATCATTCCCCAAGCCATGTTTCTCATGGCAATGGAATAATGTTTTTTTGCTCTTTCATCCATTGATTTGTAAGATGCAATTGTCATATCCATAAATAAAAAGAGAAAAACTCCAAGAGCTGTTAAGCTAAGTATCATGTTTTGATAGGACATAATTCCAGTAAATAGTGCTAATATTATACCTATAAAATAAACCCAACCTTCTCGCGTCATCCCATAACTATAAAAAGGTTTATTTCTCCGATTATACCATTCTGGTTTTGCAATTACCATTTTTTCACCATATCATTGGTCTACTATAGCATTGATTTTAGATTATAATTATTCTCATTCTATTTTTCCTAAAAAAGAGGTATATTGGGTTTTAAGCCCAAAATTACCATCCTAAATCTAGAATGTCTCCATCCTGCATTTTAATCACTGTCTCTACGAATTCTGCAGCGAGAGGATTATGGGTTACTATAATGATAGTCAATCCTTTTTCTTGATTTAGGTCTTTTAGTAATCCCATTATTTTCCGTGTATTTACTGTATCAAGTTCTCCTGTAGGCTCATCAGCAAGTAAAATAGATGGATCATTGGCTAAAGCTCTAGCAATGGCTACTCTCTGCTGCTCTCCTCCTGAAAGCTGTGTTTGATATCGGTCGTACTTGCCGGATAGCCCTACTTTGTCTAATAATTCTTTAGCTTTCTCTGAATCTGGTGAAATCATTGGTAGCATCACGTTTTCTAGAGCTGTAAGTTGGGGCATTAAGTTATAGCGTTGAAATATGAATCCAATATTTTTTCTTCTAAGTTCNNCCATTTAGTAGAACAGTTCCTTTACTTGGTGCATCAAGAATTCCGGCCAGGTGGAGTAATGTTGATTTTCCGGATCCAGAAGGCCCCATTATTGCAACAAAAGAACCTTTACTCACTGTTAGGCTTACACCACGAAGTGCCTGTATATTTTCGGTTCCCATTTTATATGTTTTCCACACGTCATTAAATTCCAGCACGTTGTTATTCATATCTCAGAGCCTCCACTACGTTTAATCTTGAAGCGTGCCATGCAGGATATAGACCTGCCAGGATACTTAAAACAGTAGCACCTGCAATTACTCCTGCAACTAGCCATAGGGGCAGCATTTGGGCTAAACTGATGCTTTCCACACCAAGCTGCTGTGCAAATAACATAATTCCAATTTGCATTAAAACTGCAGCTATAACTACGCCTATTACAGATGCTATAAAGCCCAGTAAACCTGCTTCTGCGAGTATACTTCCCAATATTTCTCTGTTTTTAAACCCTATTGCTTTTAGTACTCCTATNNACGTTAACCAGCATGATGTTTACGATGCTTATAACTCCAACCAGTAATGCGACACTGGCAATAGCGCTTACAAAGAGAGTTATTGTTTTCATTATGCCGTCGATCTGGTTACTGAGGTCAGTTTTTGTGAATGCACTTGTCCCGTTTACTGTGCTTTCTATTTTCTTTTTTACAGTATCTGGATCGCCTTTGACACTTGCTGTAATGATGGACACTTTATTATCGTTCATGGAAAGGGCTGTATTTGCATCTAAGATTACAATTCCCATTCCGGAACTTCCTTCGTTGCTTATTCCTGTTACTTTCAGTTTTTTATCCTTAATTGTTATATTGCTTCCAATTTTATATCCGAAGTTATCAACTAAAGATTTACTAATAACAACTCCTGGTGTCCCATTTACTTTTATTTGATTCCAATCATCAGTTCCCATAACGTATATGGGCATATTGTTTAACTGGCTCTCAAACTGCGTTTGTTTTTTAATATTGTAAAGCTCGGATATATTTTGTATTTTGGCAACTGTTTTTGAATTTAAAAAGGTATTGCCTGTAGATCCTGTAATTCCTGATCC
>DADN01000043.1:3255-3764 GCA_002509665.1 Methanobacterium sp. UBA8 | reverse complement strand
TGGGCTTATTCCCTGGGAAAATTGTCATATAATCCTCAGGGTAAACCCAAGGAGATAATAGGCATTGCCATTAACACCACCCCCAGTAGAATCGCAGAACAGGAACTGCAGGAAACTTTAAAACAGTTAAAAAGATCCAATGCAGAACTGGAACAGTTTGCCTATGTGGCAAGCCACGACCTTCAGGAACCCCTGAGAATGATAACTAGCTTCCTCCAGCTCCTGCAAAGACGTTACGAACATCAACTGGATTCAAATGCAAATGAATTCATCCAGTTCGCAGTTGATGGGGCAGCCCGGATGCAGGAACTGGTAAACGATCTTCTAGCATATTCCAGGATTGAACGAAAAACTGGTAAATTTGAAGATGTGGATACCGAAGAGATCCTGAAACAGATAACCTTTGAATCGCGACTTTTAATTGAAGAAAATAATGCAGATATCAGTTATGATAATCTCCCGGTGGTAAGGGCGGATTATCCTCAAATGGTGCAGGTTTTCCAGAACCT
>DADN01000043.1:2551-3229 GCA_002509665.1 Methanobacterium sp. UBA8 | reverse complement strand
AAAGACTGGCTTTTTAAAGTTGAAGATAATGGCATTGGAATTGATCCCAAACATGGCGAACGTGTTTTTAAAATATTCCAGCGTCTCCACGCCAGGGACGAATATGAAGGAACCGGTATTGGTTTAGCCATTGTTAAAAGGATTGTAGAAAGACACGGAGGTATGATCTGGTATGAATCACAACCAGGACAAGGATCAACTTTTTATTTCAATATCCCCCGGGAGATGTGAAATATGAAATATAAATTGTATAAATCAGTGGAAGTACTGCTGGTTGAAGATAACCCTGGAGATGTGCGTTTAATCCAGGAAGTATTTAAAGAAGCCAAAATAAAAAACATACTGCATGTGGCACGTGATGGAGAAGAAGCAATGCAAATGCTCCACCTGGAAGGGAAAACCCCTACCCGGGTCCCGGATTTGATATTGCTGGACTTGAACCTGCCAAAAAAGGATGGTAGAGATGTTTTAAAGGAAATTAAAAAAGACGATAGTTTGAAATGTATTCCAGTGGTGGTTTTAACCAGCTCTATCAGAGACGAGGATCTGATTGAAACGTATAAGAACAACGCCAACTGTTACATAGCAAAACCAGCCGATCTGGACCACCTGATCAAGGTGGTTCAAAACATTGGTGAATTCTGGCTGGATATTGTGAAGCTGCCACCACGATAACCC
>DADN01000043.1:0-2510 GCA_002509665.1 Methanobacterium sp. UBA8 | reverse complement strand
TGGGATTAAACCAGAGTAATACAATAATGATAAAAGAAAATCATTAATGATTAATAGGGTGAGGTAAAAAATACCATCAGTTATAAATGGTCATTAAAAGGATTATAACTCTGACATAAAAAAGGGCATAATGGATTAAAATGATAGTCAGGCGATACTATGAGAATTAAAGGAAATATTAACGTTCTGCTGGTGGAAGATAACCCAGGGGATGCTGTAATTATAAATGAAATGTTTAAGGAAATCCCCCAAATTCAATTCAATATTTTCCATGCCCAGCGCCTTTCTGAAGGAGTAGATGCCATCAGTGAAAATGATTTCCATATAATTTTACTGGATCTTCAATTACCAGACAGTCAGGGTACTCAAACCTTTAATCAAATCCATGATCTGGTACCAGAAATACCCATAATAATACTCACCGGATTGGAAGATGAGGCCTTTGCCATAGAAATTGTAGGTGAAGGTGCTCAGGATTACCTGGTTAAGGGACAGGTGGATAGTAAGTTACTGTCACGATGCATAAACTATTCCATTGAACGAAAACACATCGAACACCAGCTCAGGGAAAGTGAGGAAAAATACCGTTTGATGGTGGAAAAAATTCATTCAGGAGTTTTCTTTGTTGATTCCCAGAATCAATTGAGTTATGTTAATAAACAAATGGCTAAAATGTTAGGTTTCACTGTAAATGAGATGCTGAACAAAGATATCTCGCAGTTCACCAATCCAGAAGGAGAATCCTGCTTCAAAAAACATTTACAAAAAATCAAGAAAGAACACGAATACCGGAAAAAATTAGCTAAAACATATGAATTAGAATTTTTAGACAGAAATGGTTCCAGTCTCTGGGTTCTAGTATCAACTAACCCCTTATTCAAATCTAACGGTGATTATTTGGGTGCTATCTCCATTATGACTGATATCAGCTCAAGGAAGGGGATTGAAAAATCACTGATGGATGCCATGATTGAAAAAGACCGGGACTTCTTTATGATAATGGGGAATATGGTGGAAGCCATGAAACCCCTGATTCACAAGACCAATATGAAGACCAGTGCTGTTGATGAATTTGATGATAAATTCACATGAAAATGATTAAATTCCAGAAGGAATGATTTCCCAAAAATGGGTAAAATTCCACAGAAAATGGATTAAATCATATTAATTATTTAAGATTACATAAAAATCTTAAAAATGACCAGTACTTAATTTAGAATTATCATACACTTTTATATCATTTAAACATGATTTGAAATTATGTAAATCCGTTTCAGACCATTTTATATTAATTTAAATTGGTATAAATCATTATAATTAAGTATTTTTTTAAGAGAAAATTAGGGATGACATGAAATTGAGTACTTTCTAATAGGTAAAGTTTATATTGTAAAACCGCATAACGTTTGATCTAGTCCCTTGGTGTAGTGGCAATCATGTGAGACTCTGGATCTCGCGACAGCGGTTCGACTCCGCTAGGGACTATCTTTTTTATCGTATTTTACAATTTTTGTATGTAAATAAAAGATTTTTGTATGCAAATATATTTTTCATAATTATCCCTATAAAATTTAACAGATTTCCCTTAAGTTAATGCATTCTCAAAAGTTTCTTCTATAAATTCCGTAAAATCGAGAGAATTAAATCATGTGAAAGATTTTTTTCCAACACTGTAAAGTTCACGGTGCGTTATTTACACCAGCACCATCATTACTATTTATACAAACATATAAAGGAATAATTAAACAATTAAAAATATAATTAATAATTAAGGAACGTATTCAAATCATTGGTTTAAAAGAAATTAGTAGAGGATTCTAATGAAAGGTGAAGATGTTTGTGATGTTCAGTGCATCAACGAAGATTCAGTTAGGGAAGTTAAATCACAAATGCTAGATGATGAAACCTTTCAAATGATTTCCGATAACTTTAAAGTACTAAGTGATCCTACCCGACTGAAAATACTTTACGCACTCATACTGAAAGAAGTTTGTGTCTGTGACTTGGCTGCGATCCTGGAGATGACAGACTCTGCAATATCACATCAACTCAGACTATTACGACATAGAAATCTGGTTAAATTCCGTAAAAAAGGAAAAATGGCTTATTATTCCATTGCAGACCCCCGAGTTATAGACATGATAAAAATGGAAGCAGAACTAGCCCCATAAAATTAAATAAATCAAAATTATCATTGATAAAAAAAATCCATTGAAGATTAGAAATTAATTTATGAATAAAAATTATTTAACAATTTTTAGAGGAAAACTGAATTTTTAAATGGATTATAGGTGTTATTGACAAAAAAATAGAGAAAATAATAAACAATAGGGTATATAAACTAAAAACACCACATAATAGGGACAAAGATGTATGTTTTAAAAAGAATAGCGTGGATATTGGGGGATAAATGGATATTTTAAAATTAATAGATATTTTAAAATTAATGAATATTAAATGGAATTAAAAGAACATATTTGATAATAATTTCTTAGTTTAAGAGGTAATTT
>DADN01000102.1 GCA_002509665.1 Methanobacterium sp. UBA8 | reverse complement strand
ATATAATAATTAACACTTGCTTATAGGGTTTATGCTTAAGTTTGAACCCACAAATAATTAATCTAGAGGAGAAAAGAATTTTATGATGGATCTTGCTGCTTATTTTGGTAATTTAGCCGTCAACCTTATTGGAACCCTTGGTTATTTTGGTGTTGCAATTGGAACTGCTTTTTTTCCAAGTGAAATAATAATGCCTTTAGCAGGGGTTGCAGTTTCCCATGGAAAAATGACGCTCTGGGGAATAATAGCTGCAGCAATCATAGGAGACGTTTCAGGCGCTTTAATCATCTATTCTATAGCATATATAGGTGGAAGACCTTTAATGGAAAAATACGGCAGGTACATACTTATTGACCATGATAAACTTGAGCAGGCAGACTCATGGTTTGAAAAATACGGACCTGAAGCTGTACTCATCAGCAAACTTCTACCTATAATGGGAAGAGTTATATCCGTACCGGCTGGAATCGCCAAAATGAGCCTTAAAAAATTCATTGTTTACACTTTTATAGGTACCGTGCCATTTGCAGTTACTTTAGGATATTTAGGAGTGCAGTTAGGTATTAAATGGCCCGTTATAAAAGAATATCTTGATACGTGGGATATAATAATAGTTGCAATTGTTTTTGTAGGTATCTTGAGTTATTTAATATATAAAAAGCGTGTTAATGCAAAATGATGGCTTATTTTTATGATTTAAAAATGCAATTAAATATTAAGTTCTTTGCGAAGAAAATATCTTAATACATCTAACATGGATAGTTACTGTTGTTTTTAGAGGTATATTGACTTATATAAGATATAAAAGGTGCGTTAATACAAAATAACTAATTAAATAAAAATAACAGAGTATTTAGGCCCATGTGATAATTTCATTATTCATTTATCAAGCTCAGTTAAGTCAGTCAAAATTCGTTTGACTATCATATTACCAACTATATCAGTTAATGTTCGAGATATAGAAAGTAAATCTTGATCCAATGGCCCAGTCATCCTTTCTTTAAATTGATTTAATTCACTATCAGAAACAGATACTATATACTCCGTAATTTTTTCTTCCTCATTTCTGTTATGTTTAAGCTCCATTTTTATCCCTCCCATGTAACTATAGTTTATTTCAAATTAAAGACCATGAAATGACTTAAATTTTAAACAAAGAATTTAGATCACTAAAAATTGTAATACAGAGGTTAAAGACAGGTTTAAAAATAATTTTTATTATAGTCCACATATTGGAAATATAGACAAATAATAAAGTTTAGTCCTTTTTAAGCTTAAAAACCTCACTAAATATTTATATTCTTAACTAATTTAATATCTTACTAATTATATAATAAGTAATAAAAGGTGATATTCCATGACTGAAGAATTATTCCAGATGTTGAAAAATGATCATGATAATGTTAAAAATCTCCTGAAGGAAGCTTCAGATAAAGAAGACAGTTCTAAATTTAGAGAAATTAAACATAAGCTGAATATACATATGGAAGGTGAAGAAGAATTCTTTTATCCAAAATTAAAGCAAATAGATGAATATGGAGTAAATCAGAGTTTTAAAGAACATGAAGATGCCCGGAAAATTATTAAAGATATGGAAAAAACCCATTGGAAAGAAAAAGAATGGATGAGTAAACTAAAAGAGTTAAGAAAAACTGTAGAATCTCATGTTGAAAAAGAAGAAAACATAATATTTCCAGAAAGTGAAAAACTCAGTACCCTCCAAAGAGAAGAAATAGCCCGAAATATAGAGGAAGAAAAGATGCGTAAAAGGTTAAAAAGCATTCCACATGAAAAATTAGTGCCTTTACCAGATAATATTGAGGTTCCAAGAACTATTCCTGCATCCCAGGTTAAAGTGCCTTCAATGTATATAAACGGTGATGTTGAATATGAAGATGATGAAGGAAATAAAGTTAATAAAGGAAATGCCACTCATGTAAGACTTACAGGTATTGATAGAAGATCTGATATTGTTGTAGGGCCAGTTAAACCGAAAGGAATGATCAGGCTGACTTTATATTTTAACGATGAAAATTCACCTGAAACCAAGGAAAAATCAACAAGCAGTAAAAGTAAAATATTTAATGAAGAATACAAGCCCATAACTAAATAAAACTTTTAATACATTCTTTTTTTCCTAAATAAAAGTTATTTAGCATATTTAGACTAATGATATCCTGTTAATTATTCTCATTTTATCCCTTAAAAATGTTTTATCCCCCTTAATCATATCTTCTATTTTAAAATCTATTTTTTATATTAAGACTTTAAAATGGCTGTTTTAAAGTTATAAGCCTTGTTCAATGGATTGAGTTATATGTAGCCGTTAACGACATCAATTATTGATTTCTTAAAATAGTTTTAAAAAGGCCTTAAATTCTAAAAAGAGTTATAAACATGTCTTTTTTTTGATTTTAAACCAAAAGATTTATATATGATCCCCTATTATTATGGTTGTACTTAAATGTCCTAACTTAATATTTGAGGACGCGGAGGCGGTACAATTAATCGAAATAGTTTATTTAAGATTTTTGGATTCCTTGTAATCATTTTGATCGCAGGGATGCCAGCAGTATCAGCAGGTAGTGTTGGTGCAAAACATGTAGTTGTAACACAAAAATATGTAATGGCAACTGCAAAACATAGCTGTTCAACGGCAGGAGATTATAAATACCATACAAAAGTTTTCTACAACTACAACCCACAAAAACATACCTGGGGAACATTAAAATTCGAGCAAGGAACATATTATGGTCCAAATCAAGGTACCAGTCCAGAAGGACTTTGGTATGATAAAAAAACAGATATGGACTGGTGTTTAGTTCATGGAAAATCCCATGATCACCGTAATGTTTATCTAATTCCATATAATGGAAAAATTCATGGAAAAAAAGTAGTTAACGGAAATTTTGTATAAACATTTCAAAACATGACTTAAAGACCTAATTAAACAAATTAGGCATTAAATTTTTATTTTTTGAAAAATTTTTTTTAGTATTCTTTATCAAGACTGAATCCATTTTTAACTTTAACTAAAAAAATAAAAAAATTAATCAGGTAAAGATACAATTATAGAAATGAAACAGCAGGAAGATTATTTAAATTATCTGAAGGGTCGTGGTCTTCATCTGTTCTGAGGTATTTATTTCCATTAACCTGGATGATATTAACTTTCTGACCTTCGTCCCAAATACCCTGATTACCATTAAGAATCGTTATAAACGTGTAATTGCTTTCTAAAGCTGAAACTACTTCATCTCGAGACCATATTTCAGCGTCTCCCATTGCATTTCCTTTATCTTTATGAACTCTTGCCTGATCTATATAATTTCCTTCACCGTTGAATTTAACGGCTGATATACAGTAATCTGCCCATTTTTCCATGGAATCTCCTCTTTTTATTAAAAAATTTATTGAATCTGAAATACATTCTGACCAATATGATCTTGTATCAGTTAGCAGATGGTATTTATTGTTTCCTATTTGGGCCAAATAGAAAAGATTAAGGTATATTATTAGAAATAGATTAATATCCCACTTAATTAGTAATTTCCAAACCTTCTTTTAAGTTTAATTATAAGAATAAGCCAGCTTTAACCAGTACTAATTAGTTTTTAGATAATGAAAACAAAATAAAGCATGAAGAATAATATACTAGTAATCTATTTAAATTTTTAAAGTTATTACATGTTATAAAGTAACTAGAACCATGCTTACCATAACTAAAAGCATCTTTAATAATTATTAGGTTATTTTTCTTTTAAATCAAACTTAAATTGTTAAACGTATTACTTTATATGCTCTTAGAATGAACAAGGTACATTAAGCACATCCAACTAATTTTTAAATCATTTAAGTTATTTTTCAAAATGGACCATTATAGAGACCCCTTATCTATAATTAGTAAGTTAAATTTGAATAATATTAAACATATGAGTACTGATGTTCATTTTAAATCCATTATTTTGATAGATATTTTAGATTATAATTGATCTGGTGACCCAATGAACTCTCATCTCAAAATAATTTGATATAATCTTAGTTGAAAATAATCTAGATGATACGTGATTGAATTTTTAACTGAGGTGAACTCTTAATTACCAAATCCATTAATTTATGAATTTATAAAAACAATGAACTTGATTAAATATTTTAGCTTAATACTTTACCTGAAACTTCAAAATAGCTTTTTTAAAATGAAAATAAATTTCATATGTTCAAATAGAGCATAATTCAATTCTATCCGTGGTTATAACTGTTTTATGTCATTTTTAAATAACGAACAAATATCTCTTAAAACTTTGATATATCTGAACAATTCCTGTTTGATCATGTCTTCTTGAAATCATGACCTATTCTAGACTAAACTTCAGTTTTTTAGATAATACTAAAAATGAAAATGTGACATATAATATATTGATGCAAGATAAAACTAGAGTAGAAAAGGCACTTATGGTGCCTTCAGCTTATAAACTGCAAATAGAGGTTATAAATAAATTTGCAGCAGGAGACGTTACAAAAAATAGATTGATAATGCAGCATATTCCTAAAACATCACTTACCAATCAATTGTTTCTTGCTGCAAAAAAAGGCACTCCCATCGTAACATTTGGAAGAAAAAACAAACCAGGGATTATGATTTTAGCCGGAGTTCATGGTAATGAATATCCAGCACAAATAGCTGCAGTCAGGCTTATAAATATATTAGCAGTGGAAGAGTTTAATGTAACGGTTCATGTGATTCCTTTTGCTATACCCCTTTCAACTGAAAGAAGCCTTAGATCATGGAAAGGTCAAGATCCAAATAGAACTGCAAATTTATATGGAACTCCTACTAACAACATACTGGCATATTCAAAGAGAAATGAAGTTAAATACCTTGGTGATTTTCACTCTACTCGGCCTGGAGGATATCCTGGAAAACTAAGTATACTCTGCTCAGAAATCCCATGCCTTTTAAGTTTCCAGATGGCTGATTTTATAGAAAAAGAAACCAAATCTACGCTACTATCATTTACAAAAGCAGGGTCCATATATCCCGGAGCTCTTGAAGATGTATTTAATTTAGCAGGAATCCCTGCAGTAACAGGAGAATCAATGTCACCCCATGGAACAGTTATGCCTGGAAGCGTTGATGCATCCTTAGAACAAATGTATGCATTTTTAAAATTCCACAAGGTACTCAAAAAAGTGCCAGAAGTTACTTAATTAAATAATAAATCAATTTTCTTATCTATTCTTAAATAATGAATTAATTGGAAATTATATACTCCAACACATACCTATCCAAATATTTGATAAAATGAACTCTTTATAAACTTGAATATAATATCAAAAGGTTCACTGGATTTATTCACAAATATATATTTTGGAAATGTCATATTTGCCTTGCCTGTATGGTCATAAGTTAATTTTGCAAAAATATATTTCATATCTGCATTATTTAACTTTTTACCATCCACAGTGACTGAATCAGGGACAGTTTTATTTGCTCCCATATAATCAGAAACATCTTTTCCAGCTTCCCTGTATTCGTCAATTGTAAGAACTCCAAAATAGGTGCTTTCTCCAGAGATACTGCCTGAAAAATTCAGAGATGCATTTTGAATAGGATAGCCGCTGACGTACTGTGAAGCCAGATAAAACCAGTTTAAAGTACCTAATCTAGGTTTTTTACCATCTAAAATACTTTGAGAGCCGTAGGCAACCACTTCAGGATTCATTTCATGAATTCCAATTAGATTTGAATCATAGTTGGAACTGGATAAATTTGCATTTGAAGAATATGCTGCATCTATTAATCCAGAAGCTATCTTATTGATTTCTTCATCCTGTGAAGACGTGTCAACATTCGGCTGAATCAATTCAACTCCACCACTCTCTAAAAATTTAGAAGGTTCGTATAAACCAGCAAAATAAACACTGGAATAATTATCATCCCAAGCCCGAGGTAAATAACTCATATTATCTAAATTAAGCTTACCATAATTTATAAAAACAATTCCGTCCAGATTTTGGGCATATTTTTTAAGATAACCCTCTTTGATACCATCGATTAAGTCCAGCATAGATCCAGGATCCACTGCTGCGATATAAGCTGCAATTCCACCCGGTGCATTTTGGATAGCTCTTGGCGCTTCGCCGGGTTTAGGAGATTTATCATCTATATTCACATTAGCTGAGCCAGATATAGCATCTTTTATTTTATTGAGCATATCTTTATCGGTACTTTCTGATATCAGGTTGTCACAGGTAATGTAAATTACAGGAAGGTTGTTATTTACATAGCTGTTCATTACAACGCTTGTTGTAATATCATTTGAAGACCATAACGTGACATTACCATTTACAGTAACGTTATTGTCCACACTGAAGCTTGCATCTTTCCACAATGTCATGGCCACTGGCAAAAGACTGGAAGGTGCTTTAATTTTTGTATTTCCACCTTGAATACTGGTTAATGTATTTTCATCGTTGCCATTCCATACTCTCTCTGTTTGGATATTAGAGTATTGACTAAGTACAGAATCGGGTATTGAAGAAGGGGAAGCGCAAACAATTATCTTTTTGGGTGCTAATTTCTGAATTTCAGCATTTACATTATCTGGAATAGTTATACCAACTACTAAAAGTGGTGCATTATTTTTTATGGCAACCAATGCTGCAGATACATCTAGCCCTGTTCCAAGCACAACAACGTCACTTGTTGTCCAGTATTTACTGGAAATACTAACTGAATCTGCTGTAATTTTTTCCCCACTTAACGAGATATCCCCAAAAACAGTGGTACTTTTACCATTTAAATAATTTAAAACAGCTTGACTTGGATTTTTATCGCTTAAAATAAGTTGACTGTTTGTAAATGATGCTGCAGGAGCTGTTATTATCTCATTTGATGGCTCGCTTACGAATACATTTGCTGATGCAGGAGCAAGCAAAATAAGAATAGTTACAAAGAACATTATAGCCTTATTCATTAAAAACACCTGAAAAAATAGGGAAAATATTTAAAATTGAGCTTCAATTTCATCTTCTTCCATGATCCGCTCGCAGTAATAGCATCTCAAAATTACTGGTTTTTTCCCTGTTACAAAGAATTTTATCTGTACCGGCTCATCTGTATTGGTTATACAGTTTGGATTAGGGCATTTTAATATATCTTTTACATTATCTAAAAGGTGCACTTTACTTTTTTCCACAATTTCATAGTCTCGAATTATATTGATTGTAGCAGAAGGTGCTATTAATGCTATTTTATCCACTTCTTTAGGGGCCAGTTCTCGTCCTTCTATTTTAACTATATCTTTACTTCCCATCTGTGATGATAAAACGTTCATAGCAACAGTTACTGTAGTTTTTTCGTTTGGTAATTCAAGTATTTTAAGAACACTTAAAGCTCTATTTGAGGTTATATGATCTATAACTGTACCGTTCTTTATTGGCTTAACCTTAAGTTCTTTTGGGGTTTTCATGTTATACCTGCAGTAATTTTTATTTTGTACCTATATCTGATTGTACAAATTAACATCTTTAATCCATCAGGATCATAAACAAACAATTAACACTTGCCTCGATGCACAACTCTTCCTAATAATAAATTGGTATGGGCATTTCAATTATCTATATCTAATAAAAATAGTACCCTTTTGCTTATAAATTTTAGTTTTTATAAAATTATACACTGACTTTATTTAACTTAATTAAAATTAAAGTAAATTATTTTTAGATTTTCATTTAATCCCATAAAGAAGGAATTACATGCTGCCCAAAATCTTCAATGAAGTTCTCTTGGCGCCGGTTTACATTATGGAGATAAATATGTTCAAATCCAAGCTTATCATATTCTTCCAACCGTTTTATGTGATCTTCAATATCTGCAGAAATATGTACTTTGCCAGGTATATCTTCAGGTTTAACAAGCTCTGATGCATCATCGAATTGTTCAGGTATTTTTAATTCTGTTTGAACACGGTTTTTAAACGCATTGGTTTTCCACTGTTCCCATGCGCCTTTTAATGCGCCCTCTTCAGTTTTATCATAAGATAATTGGGCCTTAATGTACATAGGGTTTCCTTTTCCACCGCCCCTATGAAATGCTTTTATAATATTTTGAAGTTCTTTTTTAGGCTTTGAAGTTGTAATTAATCCATCTGCCCATCCCCCAATCCATTCTGCAGTTTCAACTGAGATTGCTGCCCCAATTAAAAGAGGAGACTTTTTAGGCCTCGTATAAAGAGTGGCATCCTCAATATTTATATATCCACGATATGTTACAGTTCCCCCTGCCCAAAGAGCTTTTATAATAGCTGCAGATTCTTTTAAACGTTCATTTCTTTCAGTTTTTGAGGGCCACCTTTCTCCTGTGATTCCCTCATTCAGCAGTTGTCCGCTTCCCACTGCTATCCAGAATCGGTCCGGAAACATTTCACCAAGTGTAGCTGCTGCCTGGGCCAGTATAGCAGGATGATATCTTTGCCCTGGAGAAGTCACCACTCCAAATGGCAGTGATGTAGCATTTAATGCTGCTCCCAACCATGTCCATGCAAATCCGCATTCTCCTTGATTCTTTCCCCATGGATGGAAATGATCTGAACACATTGCTGTGTTAAACCCTGCTTTTTCAGCTAATTGAACCAAATTTAGTAATTCACCTGGCTTAAATTGTTCATGGGACGCATGAAAACCAATTTTCATATTTTCACATACTGCAAGTTTAATTATTTTTAATCATTTTTTTGAGGTTGAAGATTTCCATAGATTCTGGATATCTTTGGGAAGATTAGATCTTACCTGTTTTATTTCTCCAGCGCCACCAAGTCTATTTTCTAATAAGTGGAAGNNTACTGCCCTAGTAGCTTCTTCAGTTTGTATTGGTCTTTTAGGTGTTTTTTCCTGTACTTTCTGGAAAAATTCTTCCCTATTTTTTATTTTATCAGGCTTGTGTCTTGTACTGTATCCTTCATAATAAATTCCTTTCATAACCATTGGAAGCTCATCTCCAAGTTCTATAGCTTCTTCAAGAGGTAATCGATCTCTTAATGTCTGAATTACAGATCTAAAAGCTATATAAACCATATTTTCGTCTTCCCATCCTAAATCCTCTTGCATTTCATGCAGCCATTCCTTTGTTTTTTGTGTAGACTTTTCTATTGATGAAAATGCAGTTCTAACCATCTAATATCACTCCCAATTATTTTTAAAATTTTAAATCAAGAATGTATTATTAATATTTTTAATTTGAATGTAATAAAATATTCTGTTAAATTAATAAAAAGATAAGTAAATTCAAAATGTTTATACTTTAAAGTAAAAATAAACTTCAAATAATTTTTAAAGAGGATGCCCCAATGGAAAATGAGAAAGAAATAAAAATCGAAAATCAATTTGATTTAATCTGCCCAGAGTGCGGAGTTGGAAATTTAAAAGGAAGTAAAAATTGCCTCGTATGTGGTAAAAATCTTGAAGATACAATTCTATTTTTAGAAGATGACTCCTTTGATTTAGAAATTACTAACGATGCCCTCCTAGAATACAGAAAAAAATTCTGGGGAGATGACAGAACTGGAAAAGTAAATAAGTACAGTTTAAATGAAATTGAAAATATGGAATTTGGCCCATCTTCCAGGTTTATTTTTACTTATAATGAAAAAAGAATTGTTTTACCACTGAGGAAAGAAAATTTAAAAAAATTGAAAGAAATAAAAGAAGTTTTAAATCTTTAAGATGCGTAACATGTTTTAATATTTTTGAGGTCTGCGTCTGATTAACATACATCTCCCTTTATGATTAATCTCTATATGTTTTATCCTAGTCTTGCACCAGTTTGAGCATCTATATAAATACTAACTCCTTCTTTTTCGCCATTAGAATTAATAATTGGTACGTTCCACACTAATCTTCCATCTGACCATGTATTAAGCGTTGGAGTACCTGAATATGCACCAGATTCTAAAATATAAGCTTGAGCAATTTTTTGTGCCTGTTTGGACGATACGGTAGTATTGGTATTATTAGTGCTGTTTGTAGAATTTGTGGAGTTTGTAGAATTGGTTCCATTATTCACCATTGTGGTGTTATTCTGCTGTGACGCATTTTCTGGAGGGTTACTGGACACATTGGAGTTATTATCACTAGGACCTGTATTTTGTGCTGCTACATATATTCCCGCAATGGCTACTACCATTATAACTACAATTGCAATCACAATTCCCTTGCTATTCACTATTTCACCTCTTTATCATTTAATATTTTATTTTCATATATATAAAAAAGTATTGATGATAATTCCAGTTTATATTAGACTACAAAATAAATATTTGAATAAAAGAGACTAATTACTTTTAAATTAATCTTGATTAACTTAAAACAATTTAATTTAGAAAATTACTAAAAAATATAATTTAAATGATATATCTAATTACAAAAAATAAAATGATTAAGTTATATCTAAAAATAAACTCAATTTTTACTTAATCAAAGGTCATTTGTATTTAAAAGATAGAAAAATAATTAAACTATTCTTTATCTTTTTGCTGGGTTAAAAGCAGCTTAAGGTCAAAAATCATGGCCCATGCTTCTTCGACCTGTGAAGAAATATCCCCAGATGCAAGTTCTATGAACTTTTCCAGACAGGTTATAGCTTCCTCATAATTCTCCATAAATTTAAGAACAGATCCTTTACCTGCCCATGCTTTAGCATCTTCCTGATTTAATCTTAAAGAATTATCAAATGATTCCAATGCTTCTTCATATCTGGAAAGACTGAAAAGAACGGTTCCCCTATTATCCCATGTATCGTTGTCTTCAGGTTTGATATCCAGTGCCCTGTCAAAACAGTTTATGGCTTCTTCAAATCTTTTAAGAGCGGCCATAGAAACTCCCATGTTGGCCCATGCCTGAAAATCATCTGGCTTTAAATCAAGAGATATTTCAAAACTCTCTATAGCATCAGCATATCTTCCAGCGCCGGAGAGGGCAACTCCCCTGTTATCCCATACCTTCTCATCATCTTTATTTAATTCTAAGGCTGAATCATAACATATTAATGCTGCAACATACTCCTTTTGCGTTAAAAGTCTATTTCCTTCATTTACCCATGATTTAAATGTCTTTAAATCCGCAATATCTTTATTTCCTGAATTTGTCATTGATCATCTTTTTGATCTTTATTTAACTTAAATTTTAATCATTAAATAATAATTATACATAATCTAAANNAAGGTTATTTTACTAAAAAAATATCTACCATAAACTACAGATTAGAACTTGGAGATGAAATTATGATCGATTGGAAAGCCATTATTATAGGATTTTTTGTGTCTCTTGTCCTTGGAACACTGCTCAGCTTTGTCATTCCAGTTGTAGGTGGACTGATCTCATCATTAGTTGCAGGGATACTTGTTGGTTATATGGTTAATGTTAATTTGACTAATGGGGCTGTTAACAGCGCAATTATGGGCCTTTTAGGTGGATTAATAGAATCAATAATTATCATCATATTAGGTGCTGCATTTGCAGGAATTATTGGACTGGTTATTGCAGGTCTTGGTGTCATTGTGGTTTTAGTGCTTACACTAGTTCATGTGATAATTGCGGTAATTGGTGGCGTAATAGGGTCTGCAATCAGAGGAAGCACATATTAAATTATTTATTTCTTATTTTTGAACTAAAATAAATTGTTAAATATCCAATAAAATCTAAAACAGTTTTTTTTTGAATTGTATTATTCAGTTAGATTAGTTAAAAACAGAATAAAAAAGAGAGTATTTTTTACTCTTTTACAACAAATTTTTCTATAAATTTCGCATACACTGGCCTTGTAACGAAAATTCCGATTAAAACACCAAG
>DADN01000215.1 GCA_002509665.1 Methanobacterium sp. UBA8 | reverse complement strand
GATCGTTTTTAGAGGACCCTAAAAAGTTAAGCAAAGTTACACACAAGCAAGCTGTCAATATTAAGTTTTTTCCACTCCATAATAGTGAATTCCCAAAAAGGATTGTCAGCCATTATGGAGCTAACCCTGTTTGAAATCCTTTACTTTGAGAAAGTAAGAGACACTTGTTTGCTCATTACTTTCAGCTTTTTGATTGCTGAGATGGTTGCCTGAGATTCTTTGTAAATCTTGTCTTCGTAATAACCTATGATCTTGTCAACCGGAACCGCAAGAGAATAAATTTTCATCGGCCGTCCTTTTCCAGGCTTTTTTTCCGAGCGCATATTAACCCAGGACTGGTTGCACATTAATCTCATTGCAAGACTGACTTCGGGTTGCCTTAATCCAGTACTTATTTCAATTTCCCGGGATGAAGCTTCGTCTACATTCATAAGATATGCCATGGTCGTAGCGGCATTTCTTGACATTCCAAGGTTACTTAATGCTTTAATAAAAACATGGTCGTTTTCGTCCAGCATTTTTACTTCAGAGTCTTTCATGATAACCTCTTGATATTTTGAGTTTATGGATAGTTTGTCAGCTTAAAAATCTTTTTTAATTACTTTATAATTTGGATAATAACTTATAAACAGTTTTAAAATATATACATTTGCACGATAAATGGTGTATTAACAGTTTGAAGACAATAAAAAGTGCTGTTCTTTGTTTATTGGTTACTTCGTGATAACCGTAAAAGCGAATTCAATAACGCAATCATACTATAACCACCTATCCAGTAACCACGTACAAAAGCCAGGGCTATCGCTCGAGCCAAACGAACAAAACAATCCAGAAAGATTCTTTAAAGCAGGGAACGGGTAAAATTTTTATTTCCTGGTTACCACATTGAAAAGTCGAAAATAGAGTAATGTAATTAGTTGGATTATGAGTCAGTAAACATAGCGGTTATATGAATTTAGCAAAGAGAAGTATATTGGTTTTATTTTTTGTCTTCTCTATTCCATTCCATTAAAGCTTTTTCAATAGATATCAAAGTGAACATAGTGGTATTGAATATCTCATCTGGGTGTTGCGGCATCCAACTGATTTCATCAAGAACGTCTTTTGGGAGCCTAACAATATCATTCATTTCTTCCCCTATCTTCATGAAATATTCAGTATATCGCAAACCGTACCTACTGTTATCACATGCAGTGATAGAAATATACTGGGTAAATGACCCATCATTCATTACATCTCTAGAATATCTGTACTGAATTTCTTCAATACAATCCGAGTANNTTCAGGTCTGAAAATACACTTTTTGAGAGTCGAATAGTTTTGTACTGCTTCACACTACTACATATGTAGTTAAAGTATATAAATAAATTAATACACGATACAGTACTTCGCTAAAATCTCTTTTGCTCTTTTCGCTCCTTTTATTTACCTTAGAAACTCCATTATCCCGGTCTGTAATATAGCTATCTTTCCTGAAGCCACGTACAAAGGCAAAGGTTATCGCCTGGTATAAGAATAAAACATTATCTGATTATTCCAGATTATTAATCAGCATCACATATGCCGCACTCATCGCAGTTGTCACAAGTGCCGGATTCAGCATTTTGTATTATGAAATTTTTACCTGTTCTGTCAGCTACGAAATCAATGCTACCATCAGTAAAGCCAACCGCTACATCACTTGCCATGACGATCTTGATACCATTGTTTTCCATGGTTACATCATTGTCATTTATATTATCAGCAAGTGCTAGCCCATATCGAACATCTGCACTTGATCCAGTTATATATATTCTTATTGCTGATCCTGATTTTCCTGCGTCTTCCATCAAAGCTTTCAGCTCTGCAGCGGCTCTGTTTGTTATTTCTATCAATTATAAGCCCCCCATTAACGTATATACAAATTAATTGGAGGTATGCGTATATAGTATTATTGACCATTACTATTGTTTTCTCAATAGTTACGCCACATATGGAATAGATGATTGACTTGGTCGATTATCGTCTTTAAAACACAATCGATTATCGTCCTTAAAACATAAAAAACTACTAAAAACGACTCAGTAATAGAACAGATCTCAAGGTTGTAATGTCCCTGAAGACTGGCACTTCTCCACGCACATATACCTAGAAACCATGTACAAAGACCAGGGCTATTGTTTGGGATAAGGATAGGTTTTTGGATATCTGCTTGAAATGAAAAATATGAATCTAGTACTCTCTGGATTGCATAACTGTTTAAGTCCTCTATTTGGTTTCTTCACGAAGCCAAAAAACAGGTATAAAAATTGATTCAAAAATCCCGAAATAATCGTAAAGGACTCCGCAAATTACAGCGGATCTGAGACTTTTTTTTTCGATTGCAATAACTCATATTCTTTATTGTTAGCATTAACCCTACTAATTCATTAATATTGCTTAGAATAATAAGAAATAAAATAGGAGTGAAATTTTATGGTTGATAATAGCTCTATTAGTTCACGTAATAATCCTGAAAAAAGGATTAATCCTTTTAAGAAAATGCTAGACGGCGTGAAAAATTTCATGAAAAAAGATGAGGAAGATAATAAACCGTCCTCTTTTGAAGCATCTAAAATCAAAAAAAATCAAGATTCAATTATTCAGAAACTTGAAACCTCTGAAACAAAAAAAGATAAGAGATCAACGCGTGAAAGAAAA
>DADN01000210.1 GCA_002509665.1 Methanobacterium sp. UBA8 | reverse complement strand
GGAATGGAAGAATATAAAAAGAAAGCACCTCATCACCTAAGCGGGGGCCAGAAAAAGAGAGTGGCAATTGCAGGCATACTTGCCATGAATCCCCGGATAATGGTACTCGACGAGCCAACATCAGGGCTTGACCCAAAGGGAGCATCTCAAATACTTAAAATATTATACGAATTAAACAAAGAGGGTATGACAATAATTATATCAACCCATGATGTTGATTTAGTACCGCTCTATGCATACAACGTATATATACTAAGTAAAGGAAAAATTATAAAAGAAGGGAATCCTCAAGAAGTATTTGGAGATGTTAAAACCATAAGAGAAGCTAATTTAAGACTTCCAAGGATTGCACACCTCATGGAAATACTGCAGAAAGAGGATAAATTACCCTTTGATAAACCATATCCCCTTACCATAGGAGAAGCAAGAAAAAAGTTAAAGAATCATTTTAACGAGTAAAATACGGTNNAATCATTTTAACGAGTAAAATGCGGTGATAAAATGAAAGTAGGAATTTGTGATACCACTTTTGCACGGGTTGATATGGGTGCTCATGCAATAGATGAAATTAAACAGCATGTTGGGAATATAACTTTTATAAGACGTACAGTACCTGGAATTAAAGATTTACCAGTTGCATCAAAAAAGTTAATAGAAGAAGAAGAATGCGAAATTGTTATGGCCCTTGGAATGCCCGGTCCTCAAGAAAAAGACAAAGTTTGCGCCCATGAAGCATCAACTGGCCTTATACAGGCTCAGCTTATGACCAATACACATATACTTGAAGTTTTTGTTCATGAAGACGAAGGGGAAAACGCAAAGGACTTAAGACAGCTCGCTGAAAACAGGGCACGTGAACATGCACAAAATCTGGTTAAAATGATGTTTAAACCTGATGCAATGCAAAAAGAAGCAGGAATGGGTATGAGAGAAGGACGTCCAGATGTTGGGCCTGTATAATATCTAATTTACTTATTTTTACAAAATTAACTTCTTATTCATATTTTTAATTGGATTATTCCATTCTTATAAATCTATTTGTAGCCATAGACTTATTTTAATATAAATTTAATTAATTGTCACTACTTGCCTATTTTCCAGAACTTTAGACAATTATGTGATTTTAATAAAGTTTTTATATCCTAAATCCCAAAAATAAGTTAAAATGAATGAACAAATCCTCGTTATTGAAGATAAAAACGCTGCAAAAATAAGTATAAAGCCCAAACTTGAACAGTTAGGTTACAACGTTCTTGCTATTAAATCAAACGAGATAAAATTTATTATAAACTCCAAAAAAATAAAACCCAATCTAATTTTAATGCATACTGCTCCTGACGAGAAAATAAGTAGAATAGACGCCAATATTCTCGATGATCTTAACAGCCCCATAATCTATTTAGCAGATTGTTCTAAGAAGATACTTGAAGTCGCAGACTTAACAGATAATGTCAGTTACATTGTAGAACCATTGGAATATGACCAACTTAAAAGTGTCGTAGAAACCACTATTTACGAACATTCTCAAAACCTAAAAGAGAATGAAGAAAAATACCGCTTAATTTTTGAAAGTAATGGAATTGCAACCGTAATAATTGAAGAAAATACTACAATATACAGAGTAAATACTGCATTTGAAAATTTTTCAGGATATTTAAGGGAAGAGTTGGAAGGTAAAAAAAAGTTGGAAGAATTCATATTGTCTCATCATGTCCCTGAAATAGAACAATATCATAATCTAATGAGAATTGATCCAGAATCAGCCCCCATAAATTATAAATTCAAATTCATTGACAAATTTCAAGATGTTAAAGAAGTATATTCTACTGCTGCAATGATTCCCGGAACTAAAAGAAGTATTATATCACTTTTAGACATTAGTACTGAAAATCCAAAAAGAGGACTTAAAAGTGAAAAGGAATATATTCCCATTGAAAATTCCCATATTTTATCCTTTAATAATCGTAACATGACATCTTTAAATCCACATATGGTTGAAATGTCGGGGTTATCAAAATCAGAGATTTTAAGTGTCCTCTTAGAAAATGAAGAATATCAAAAAACGATATTGTCTACTATTCAAACAGGAATTGTTGTAATTGATGCTGAAACAAAGATAATCATAGATATTAATGAATCTGCATTAAAATTCATAGGTGCCCCGCGGGATGAAGTAATTGGCAATATTTGCCACAAGTTTATATGCCCTGCAGATAAAGGACATTGTCCCATAATTGACCATAATCATGTAATGGATAATTCTGAAAGAACTTTACTTAACATAAACAATGAAGAAATACCCATAATAAAAACAGTGACTCCCATAAGCTTATGGGGACGTAACTGTCTTATTGAAAGCTTCATGGATATTACAAAACTTAGATTAACTGAAAATGCACTTCGAAAAAGTGAAGCTGTGTTAAGAAGCTTTTTTAACTCAAATAACGTTATTATGAGTGTTATAGAACTAGTAGATGATGATATCATTTATGTTCTTCCAAACAGACACATGGCGGAATTTTTTGGCATGAATATCAAAGATTTAACTGGAAAACATCTAACCGATCTAGATGCGCCCACCAATTTCCAGAATTTCTTGATTGAAAAGATTAAAGAATGTCTAAAAAAAGGCACCATAAATATTGAATTTAATTTAAGTAAAAACCATGAAAGATGGTATCATGGGAGCATAAGTCAAATTAATGAAAAATCATCTAAAAAATTTAGTTTCGTAGCAATTGAGACCACTGAAACCAAATTAATGGAAGATAAACTTAAGGCTTCACTAAACGAAAAAGAACTGCTCCTCCATGAGATTCATCATAGAGTTAAAAATAACCTGCAGATAATTTCAAGTTTACTAAGCCTCCAATCCAGATACATTAAAGATGATGAAACACTTAAAATATTCAAAGAAAGTCAAAATCGTGTCATGTCACTGGCAATGATTCACGAAAAACTTTATAAATCTTCTAATTTTGTTCAAATTGATTTTGCAGAATATGTGAAAGATCTGGTAGATAAATTATTTTATACATATAAAATCAGTCAAAATAATGTCCAATTAAGTATAAATATTGATAATATATTTTTTAACATAGAAACAGCAATTCCTTGTGGTCTGATCATAAATGAACTGGTAACAAACAGCCTAAAACATGCATTTCCCATGATTGCGGAAGAAAAATGGAAAAATAATGAAATACGAATTAACTTACATCAGGTTAAAGGTAGCTTCGTGTTGATAGTGTCTGATAATGGTACTGGTTTACCTGAAAACGTGAATTTTACAAATACAAGTTCATTAGGGCTGCAATTGGTAAATAGTTTGGTTGATCAACTGGATGGTACTATTACAGTTGATAAAACTAGAGGCACCAACTTTAAAATTATTTTTAAAAAAATGAAATACAAAAAAAGAATTTGAAGCATTTTTTATAATTTAAAGAATGCTAAAAAGAAGATTATTAAAGGCGGAATTTCTAAGAAATTAATATACAAAAAGAGAAAAATGCCACTAGTTTTTGAAAGGTATGCCTGGACACTAACTGGAGGCACCATGGTGTCCAGGCACTTAATATTTAAAGTATAAATTAAAAGGGGATAGATCAATATCCAATAATATTGACCTAAATTAATAATGTATGGTTTTACATATAAATTTTACGGTTTAAAATATTAATACTGCTTTATATGCAATTTTGAAAGTTATAATACTTCTATATTAAAAAATAAGCCCAAATTTATTATTTTTAGTGACCCCCTTATTTTCAAAATATTTAATTATATAAAGTAATGTGCTCAGTTCTGCTACACTTTGGACATATCCAAATTTTCTCATCCGAACGTAACTTTTTATATAATTTCCCCCTGCCTGATTTGCCACAATAGTTACATTTTCTAGTTTCATATTTCAAGATTTCACCCACAACATGTTATTAAATATACTTAATTTTTTATGATTTTAATATGTATTGTATCATTTATATTAATTATTATTCAAAAACAAATCAATAATTGCAAAAATATAAGGCAGTAAAAACAAGGAATACTATTTCTTTCAATTCTTTTTAGAAATTAATGAGTTAATAATTTCATTTCTGAGATTACTTACTCAATTTAGTTTATTTAATTTTCAATAATTTTATGTAATAAAACAGCATGTTGATATATGAGAAAAAACAAAAAAAAGAGTAGAATCTCAATAAATCAGATAATACTTTGATTGAGATTAATATATCTAAAACAGGTTGAAATTATCTGCTTCAGCACGAAAATTAAGGCCTTATTAGAGTATAAAATTATAAATAAGTCAAATAGCAATTGTATCTAAAAAATAAAGGATTAAGTTAGACTATGGAGATGAAAAAAATGAAAGAAGAAGTATTTTTCAGCAAAGGAATGCCCCATGTTAAAAAGGATTATCCAGACCTTTATGAAGCAATTGTACATTTAAATAATGCCGCATATACAGGTAAAACCCTTGATTATAAAACTCAAAAGTTAATAGCCATAGCAGTAAATGCAGCAGCTTCTGATGATAGAGCAATACGAAAACAAATGGTAAGTGGAATGAAAGAACTCGGAATTACAAAAGACGAGATAATGGACGCTTTAAGGGTTGTCCTTTTAACTGCAGGGAAACCAGCATTTACCAAATCAGTTGCAATACTGTATAAACTACTTGAAGACCCTGAACTGGTAAAGTGTATTAAATAACTTTTTCTATATCTTTTTTTTAATAATCCCCTATTTATTCTTAATAAGATAATGATACGGCTTAAAACCAATAAACTTATTTTAAGAAGTACAAAAGAAAAATCATGAACTTTCAGTATTCCTCCTATGGCATTTTACTAATGGTAAGTGCCTTCATCATTTTATCACTGGGTATTTACAGTTACAGAAAAAGTTCATCTACATTACATACTTACTTCATTTTTTTTATGTTATCCATATTTTTATGGTGCCTTGGGGCAGGAATAGAATTTTTCAGCATTGCAATATGGGCAAAGGTATTCTGGATTAAAATTACTTACCTTGGAGTAGCTACGGTTGCCCCTCTATGGTTTATATTCGTATTAAATTATACAAACTATGATAAATATTTAAAACCAATTCATATTAAACTTCTTTTCGTTATACCCTTTATTGTTATAGTTCTAGCATTTACAAACGAATGGCATAGATTACTGTGGCCAGTTATAATTCCAACTTCTAATCAGCCGGGAGCTATTTTAATTTACGGACACGGCCCTGTTTTCTTCATTAACATGATCTACAGTTTCTCTCTAACTATAGTTGGGCTCATTATATTAATCAAAACATTGATAAAGTCTTCCAGAAAGTATCGTCAACAGATTTTAATTTTAATAATGGTTGGGTTAATACCATTAATTTTCAGCAGTTTTTATGCATTCCACGTTCTTCCTATTGTGGGGTTAGATTTCTCCCCATTTGCACTTGTTATAGCAGGAATGCTGCTCGCTTTAAGTATTTTCAGGTTCCATTTTCTGGATATTCTCCCAGTAGCTCATAAAATCCTGTTTAAAAATATGGTCAATGGAGTTCTGGTTTTTGATGATAATGAAAAGTTAATGGAAGTAAATTCAGCCGCCAGCCTAATAAATATAAGCCATGATGATATTAACAAAAGTGCAGATGAAGTTCTCGGTAAATTCGAAGAACTTAAATCAGTTTACATGGCACGTAAATCCGAATCAGAGGTATTTTTAGGAGAACCATTAAATCAATGGGTTCAAGCTCAGATTACCCCTATCTACGATGATGAAGATATATTTCAGGGACATTTACTAATAATTCAAGATATAAATAAACGCAAAAAACTTGAAGAGGCCCTCAGAGAATCTGGGGCGTCAAAATCAAAGATTTTGAATGAATTAAAAAAATCACTGGAAGAAAAGGATCTGATGATGAAAGAAATTCATCACAGGGTTAAAAACAATTTCATGATTATACAGAGCCTTCTTCAATTACAATCAAGACATATAGACGATGAAGATGTTATAGAAATTTTTAAAGAGAGCCAAAATCGGATTAAATCAATGGCATTTATCCATCAGCGTTTGTACCAGCACGATAATCTTAAAAAGATTAATTTTGGGGATTATCCTGAAACTTTAGCTTCAGATATTTTCAAAAGCTATGTAAGCAATCCCGATCAAATAACATTAGATATAGACACTGAAGATATTACACTAGATATAGATACAGCTATCCCCCTTGGATTAATTCTCAATGAGCTGATTTCTAACAGTTTAAAATATGCATTTCCAGATGGAAGAAAAGGCAGATTAATGGTTAAATCTTATTTAAAAGGCAACAAATACAGCCTAATAGTAAATGATAATGGAATAGGCCTTCCAAAAGGATTGGATTACAAGAAATCAGATTCTTTAGGTTTAAAATTAATATATAGTCTTTCTGATCAAATAGGGGCTGAAGTCGAAGTTAATACAACAAATGGAACTATGTTCAAAATTACGTTTGTTGTAGAAGATTAAATTTATTTTAACTATCCTCTTTTAATTTGATCTTGGATCAGTGCTTTTTCTATCATTCATAATCATGGTCAAAACAAATATTTATCTCTTTAGACTATCGAAATCAAAGTAAAATTCCATTTTTTGAGTACTATTTAGATCAATAAACATTAAATACATATTTTATCACCAAAATAGTGCAAAAATAATTTTAAAGAATAAATCCACCTAAACATGTAAAAATTATTTTATAAAATTTACATATAACAAATATAATTTCTTAAAAAACATAAAATAAATTAAATATAACATCATTTGTTAATTAATCATTTTATATACTAAATAATTAATTAAAAAAGCATTTATTAATATTTTATACCAAAATAAGCCCTAATTTTTTCTATATTTTACAAATGTTTAAATACAGTCCCCATTAGACTATATACAATACGCATAAAGGAGGTAAAAAGAATGGTAAACCCAATAATTGCCGCAATATTGTCTTTCATAATCCCCGGATTAGGCCAAATAATAGCTGGAGAAACTAAAAAGGGAATAATATTTTTCGTTATTGCAATTGTAATAGGAATATTAAGCGCAGTAAGCCTATTTATTAGCATCATATATTTCATATACGCAATATATGTCGCTTACGATGCATATCAACTTGCAAAAGCTTAAATAGTAACTTATATCCTGATACTAATATTTTTAATAAATTGTTACATCTATTTTTATTTTTTTAAAATTTAAATAACTTGATATTATGATTTTAAATGAATAAAAAATCAGATTATTTAAAGCACAACCTTTTTATACTAACTTATTCTAATAGTTGATCATCACCAACTGGTGACAAGCAACTTTTTTTGGGAAATAATCCCATGGATGTGGCGCAAGCTGAACAAAAGAGGTGTTATTTAATGTATAAATATATAAGAGACGCATGGAAAAATCCAAGCGATTCCTTCGTAAAAGAGCTTATGCAACAGAGAGCTCCTGTATGGAGAAGGGAAAGCGTAATTCAAAGAATAGACAGACCTACAAGACTTGACAGAGCAAGGTCTTTAGGATATAAAGCTAAAAAAGGATATGTTGTTGTAAGGACCCGGGTTAGGAGAGGTGGAAGAAGAAAAACAAGATTCACCGCCGGTAGAAAACCTAAAAGACAGGGTGTCAACAAAATAACCCCTGCAAAATCCATTAAAAGGATAGCAGAAGAAAGAGTAGCCAAAAGGTACCCTAACTTAGAAGTTTTAAACTCATACTGGGTATGGGAAGACGGAAAATTCAAGTTTTTTGAAGTCATATTAGTTGATCCAAGCAGTCCATCAATTAAAAATGATAAAAACATAAACTGGATCTGTGAAAATCAACACACAAGCCGTGCGCTTCGTGGACTCACAAGTGAAGGTAAAAAGACCCGTGGACTTCGAGGAAAAGGTAAAGGCGCAGAAAAGGCAAGATAAGCCTTAAATTATTTTTTTTAGCAAAATAAAGGAAAAATATCCATGATCCATAACATTTCATATCGTGTATTTGTTTATGGAACAGAAAATGAGGAAAAGGTGAAAGAAGCAATCCAAACTCTCTTTCCCAATTCTCATCCTCAAACTGATACTACAGAAGGCTATTTTAAGAATCCTGTTTTAATATTACACAATAAAATCAGCAAAAATCGTGAAATTAAAGAATTTATCGAGATATTAAAACAAATTGACGCTCCCAGTAAAAAACAACTTCGCAGTGAACTGGAAAATAAAATGGATGAGCGCGGAAATTTATTCTTAAGGTTTAATAAACAAAGAGCTTATCTTGGAGATTTAAAAATAGTTGAACATGGAGATGCCATACACGTTAAAATAAATGTAGCTGCTTATCCTGCAAAAAAAGAAAACGCGATTGAAGTTGCAAAGGATATTTTCGGTGTATAATTATGTTTTTTGATTTTCATGTTCACAATAGTCAGTTAGCCGAAGAAGCCAAACGGCTCGGATACAACGGAATTGCACTTATACAATCTTCCAGGAATTATAATAAACCAGATGATATCAACCCCCAAGATGATTTCAGCATCTGGACCGGTGTTGAAATTTATGCAAAAAATCCAGATGACTTAAGAAAAAAGGTTCAAAAATTTAGAGAACGCAGCGACGTTGTGATAGTAAACGGTGGGGATATTAAAATAAATAGAGCTGCGTGTGAAGACCCGCGGGTCGATATACTGGCACATCCCTACAAAAATAGGAGAGACAGTGGAATAAACCACGTACTTGCAAAGGAAGCCTCGCAAAATAATGTTGCAATTGAACTCAGCATTAATCCTATGATTAAAACACGTTTATCACTAAGAGCAAAAATTCTGAGTCAATTCAGGCAAATTCTTAAGCTGCAGCGCAAATTCAAATTTCCATTAATAATTACAAGTAATGCTTACTCGTTATATGATCTCAGAACCCCTGAAGATATAATTGCATTTGCAGGCTGTCTGGAGATGACTCATGACGAAATTATAAGTTCATTATCTAAAAATCCGGCAGATATAATAAAACGAAGCAGGATAAGGAAGAACGTGATAGTACAAGGGGCTAGAACTATAGAACAGGGTGATTAAGATGAAACTTAAAATACTGCCCCCTACACTTAGAAATGATAAAAGATACATCTCATTTGAAGCTATATCCGAAGTACCTTTATGTAAAGAAGATGTGATCCCGCTGGTATGGGAAGCTTCATTGAATTTCCACGGTGAATGTAAGACCAGCAAATTTGATCTGTGGGTTATGAGGGTCTGGTCCTCCAAATCATCTGATGAAAGGAACATAATTAAAGGGATCCTTCAGTGCAATAGAAGTGAAGTAAGTTCAGTAAGAGCAGCGATCTTACTTGTAAATAAATTTAAAGGCAAACGAGTAGTCTTTCATACCATCGGTATTTCAGGAACAATCAAAGCCGGAATAAAAAAGTTTATTAAACTAGAAAAATAACATAAATAAATAGTTTTTAATTTAAATCTGAATTCGTTTAAATTCGCTATTATTACCCTTTTAACTTATATCTAAAACTGAATTTAAATGAGTAGTTTTAATTAATTTAATAAATAAATACATATAAGTAAAGTATTAAATCTAGTATAAGTTATATTTAGAAATTAAATTCATTTAGTAGATCGAAAAATAATAGAGAGGTATATATATGCAACCGATGCCAGGAGCAGGATATGATAGGGCTATAACTGTATTTAGCCCAGATGGAAGACTTTTTCAGGTTGAATATGCGAGGGAAGCTGTAAAAAGAGGTACAACTTCATTAGGTGTTAAATCCGGTGAAGGTATTGTCCTTGTTGTTGATAAAAGACCCACCAGCAAACTCGTTGAGCCAAAATCAATAGAAAAAATATTCCAGATTGATGAACATATTGGTGCAGCGACCTCCGGACTTGTAGCTGATGCAAGGGCCTTAATTGAGAGAGCAAGAATAGAATCTCAGGTTAATAAAATAACCTATAACGAACCAATCAGAGTAGATAGTTTAGCTAAAAAAATATGTGACATGAAACAGATGTATACCCAGCACGGTGGGGTAAGGCCTTTTGGTTCAGCTTTGATAATTGGAGGAGTAACCGACACTGAATGTAGATTATTTGAAACTGACCCTAGTGGGGCACTAATTGAATACAAAGCAACTGCAATAGGCGCTGGAAGACAAATAGCAATGGATGAATTCGAGAAGAAATACACAGAAGGCATGAAATTAAATGAAGCTATTGATCTAGCATTAGATGCTGTCTATGAAGCCACTGAAGGTAAAACAAGCGCTGAAAGTGTAGAAATTGCAGTCATAGATTTCGAAACTAAACGATTCAGAAAATTATCAGAAGAAGAAATAGAGGAATATGTTGAAGAACTTCTCTTAAGAAAGCCTAAGGAGGAAGAGGAAGAAGGAGAAGAGGAAGAAGAAGAAGAGGAGTAAAAAATGGTCACTCTTGAAGATTCAGTTATAGCCCGTCTGGAGTACTACGGAGAACGTTTTGAAATATTAGTAGATCCAGATCTTGCTTCCGAGTTTAAAAGAGGCAAAGATATACCAGTTGAAGAAATACTCGCTGTTGAGGAAATATTTAAAGATGTTAAGAAGGGAGATAAAGCATCTGAAGAATCAATGAATAAAGCTTTTAGTAGTACAGACCCTCTAGAAGCTGCAGCATTAATAATTAAAAAAGGCAGTGTACAGCTAACTGCCCAGCAGCGAAAAGAAATGTTAGAAGAGAAAAGAAAAAAAATAATTGCAAAAATAACAAGAGAAGCCATAAATCCACAGACAAAACTTCCTCATCCTGCCAGGAGAATTGAAAAAGCCATGGAAGAGGCTAAAGTTCACATTGATCCATTTAAAAGTGTTGATGAACAGATAAATATTGTCCTTAAGGCCATTCGTGTTAAAATACCAATAAGATTTGAACATGTAAACGTGGCAATTAGAATTCCAGGAGATTATGCAGGAAAAGTGTATTCTATAATTTCAGATTTTGGAAAAACAAGGAAAGAGGAATGGCAAAAAGACGGATCATGGATCGCTGTGGTTGAAGTACCTGGCGGCCTACAGGAGAGCTTCGATAGAAAATTAAGCGAACTTACAGGCGGACAGGTGGAAACCAGAGTAATAAAATAACTTCATTATAGTGAAAAGCTTGGTTTATAACCTTATAATTGAATATAACTTTTATCTTCAATGAACTTTTCATAATAGTACAAATTAGAGTTTAAACTTGCTTCACTATAATTTTATGGCTTTCCACTGTAAAGGAGGCAGAACGTGATATTTGTAGAAGATAAAGCTTTAGTGGTTCCAGGTGATGTTCTTGCAGATGAAGAATATCATACAGGAAGAGGAACGTTTAAAGAAGATAACAACATATGTTCATCTCTTGTTGGTTTAGTTGCTATAAGGGATAAAAAAATAAGTGTTATTCCCCTGCAGAGCAAATATATTCCAAAAAGAGGAGACGTCGTAATTGGTGAAGTTACCGATATAAGATTTTCAATGTGGAATTTAGACATAAACTCTCCATATTCAGGATTTTTACCTGCTTCAGACGTTTTTGGAAAAGAAAAAAGAGATTTGAATAAGGCATTTAATGTCGGCGATGTTTTATTTTTAAGAGTTGTTGATGTTGATGAAGTTAAAAAGGTAAAACTGGGTTTAAAAGGTAGAGGACTTGGTAAATTTAGAGGTGGAATTTTAATCTACATAACCCCAACAAAAGTACCACGGCTCATTGGTAAAAAGGGATCTATGATCAACATGATAAAAGATGAAACAAAATGTGACATCATCGTAGGTCAAAATGGTGTGGTATGGGTTAAAGGCGAACCGCAGATGGAAAGAGTTGCGGAAAAAGTTATAAATATGATAGAAGATCAAGCCCACACCTCCGGACTTACAGATAGAGTAAGAAACATGCTTTCTGAACTTCTTGGTAAAGAAATAGAAGAAGTTGAAGAAGTCCCTGAGCCAGATGTAGATGAATAAACAGGGGTGATTATTATCTTAACAAACAATAATGACAATTTAAGGGCAGATGGAAGAGCATTCGATGAATTAAGGCCATTAAAAATAGAAGCAGGTGTTTTAGAAAAAGCAGATGGATCTGCATATCTTGAAATAGGAGGCAATAAAATCCTTGCTGCTGTTTATGGTCCAAGAGAATTACATGTAAGGCGTATAATGAGGCCGGACATGGCAGTTATAAGATGTAGATACAATATGGCACCATTTTCTGTTGGAGAAAGGAAAAGACCAGGGCCAGATAGGAGATCTGTCGAGATATCTAAAATAACCGCAGACGCTCTAAGACCTGCCATATTTTTAGAAAGATTCCCAAGATCAACCATTGATGTGTTTATAGAGATCCTCGAAGCTGAAGGAGGTACAAGATGTGCAGGAATAACTGCAGCATCAGTAGCTCTGGCAGATGCAGGAATACCAATGAAAGATTTAGTTGTTTCCTGTGCAGCTGGAAAGGCAAACGGTAATGTGATACTGGATCTCTCAGAAGAGGAAGATAAAGAAGGTGAAGCTGATGTACCTATTGCCATAATGCCAAGATCTGGTGAAATAAGCCTTCTACAGATGGATGGACATATTACACCTGATGAATTTGATAAAGCATTAAATCTTGCAATCGAAGGATGTAAACAAATCAGTGAAGCGCAGAAAAACGCCATTAAAAACAGGTATGGTGAAGAAAATGGTTAATATAGTTCCTGAAATTACAAGAAAAAGTATAGTAGAACTTATTGAAAATGGGGAACGTGCAGACGGCAGATCAATTGATGAATACAGGGACATATCTGTTGAAGTAGGAGTAATTGAAAAAGCTGAAGGATCTGCAAGGGTTAAAATAGGTAAAACTCAATTAGTAGTAGGGATAAAACCTCAAATTGGTGATCCTTTTTCTGATACACCTAATGTAGGTGTATTAATGACCAATTCTGAATTGTTACCAATGGCATCACCATTATTTGAACCAGGACCACCTGATGAAAGATCTGTAGAGCTTGCAAGAGTTACAGACCGCTGCTTAAGAGAAGGTAAAATTTTAGATCTTGAAAAACTGTGCATAATTCCAGGTGAAAAGGTATGGATGATATTTGTAGATATCCATGTTTTAGATTATGATGGTAATTTAATGGACGCTGCAGTTTTAGGAAGTGTTGCTGCACTTATAAGTGCAAAAATACCAAATGCAACCGTTGAAGATGATAAAATTGTCTTGGATGAAGAAAATCCTGTTGCATTACCTATAAATGAAAAACCTTTAATGTGTACATTTGCAAAGATAAATGGTGAACTGATTAATGACCCATCACTTGACGAAGAAAACGTCATGGATGCCAGAATCTCAATAGGAGTAAGAGAAGACGGCAGTATTTGCGCAATGCAAAAAGGTGGGGAAATGCCTCTAACAAAAGAAGAAGTAATTAGCGCAGTCAGCAGAACTATTGAAAAAACAAAAGAACTTAGAGAATATTTACCATAACTTACTAAAAATTTATAAGGTGATTAAGATGGCAAGAACAAAAAAAGTAGGAGTAACTGGAAGGTTTGGCGCAAGATATGGAAGAAAGGCCAAAAGAACAGTTAAAGGTATAGAAGACAAAATGAAAAAGGACCACATATGTCCTAAATGTGATAGAATTGGTGTTAAAAGAGTGAGCGCTGGAATATGGAAATGTAGAAAATGCGGAACTGTATTTACAGGAGGAGCATACGTTCCACAAACTCCAATGGCTAAAACAGCTGCAAGAAACATCAAAAGGATAGTTGGAGAAGGAAGTTAATTCCTAATTCACAATATTTTCTTGAAAATTTTTTGGAGTTAGTAAAAATCAAAGCTTACAAATCGAAGATTTGTACTATATCAAAAGAATTGCTTTTTCCAAAATTCTACGAATTTTGAGAGATTTTTACACTGTCGAAATTATAAATTTCGACGCCCCAAACACAAATTTTTTGGGGTTACCAAAATCTACGATTTTGGTACGACAAAAATTTTTGAAAAAAATTTTTGGAGGTTTATAGCTTGTACAAATGTGCAAAATGCGGAACTTTAGTTGATCTTAAAGGATACACTGAAGCAAAATGTCCAAAATGCAGGTACAGAATTCTATTTAAGGAAATTCCAACTGTTAAAAGAGACGTAACTGCAAGATAAATTTATAAAGGTATTAAATGCTGATAACAACATCACGGAAACCATCTAGTCGAACAAGATCATTTTGTCATGACCTGAGTCATGTTTTAAATGCAAAATATGTAAACAGGGGCAAAATGAGCTTTCGGGATGTTCTACTTAAAACAGCAACACTCGGATTTCAGAAAACAATAGTAGTTTCTCAAATAAAAGGAAATCCCAGTAAAATTGAGATATATAATGAAAAGGGTGAACTGCTGTTATTTTTAAAGATAACAGTATCACTTTTAAATTTAAAAGGTAAAATAAAATCTGATGCCATCAGCATCAGATGTGAAATAGAAGAGCTCAAAGATCCCCTTATGAATATCCTGAAGATTCCAGAAGAGAATTCAAATAAGAATTTGATCTGGGTTAAGATAGGAGAAGGGGAAAATAAAGCTATACTAGAATTTTATGATAAAGACGGTTCAATTAGAGATCCTCGAATTTACGTTAAAAACTGGAGATTTAAATGAAGGTTCCAGAACACGTGAAAGCAGAATTTAAAATTAAATTTAACAGCTTAGATGAAGCAAAGTTGGTTTTAAAATCAATTGAACCTGAAATTCAAACTGCACCATCTGACAGGTCTTCAGTTGAAATAAATTTAGACGGAAAGACTTTAAAATTAATAATTAATGCTGAAGACACTCCATCTCTTCGAGCATCTGTTAATTCATATTTTAGATGGATAACACTATCTCATGAGGTTAATTCGTTGAAGCCCTGAAGATAGTTAATTTATAATATAAAACTAGAGGTGATTTAAATGGAACTTCCTCAAAATGTACAACATCAATTAGCTCAATTCCAGCAGGTACAGCAGCAAGCTCAGGCAATTTCAATGCAAAAACAAAATGTCGATTTACAGTTAAAAGAAACTAAAAAAGCTGTCGAAGAATTAAACAAAGTTGAAGAAGACACTGATGTTTATAAAACTGCAGGAACATTACTTATCAAAGTTAAAAAAGAAGATATGACCAAAGAACTCGAAGATAAAATAGAAACCTTAGAGCTTCGTGAAAAAACTGTCCAGAGACAGGAAGAAAGAATCATGAAAAGGCTCCAGGAAATGCAGTCTTCTATTCAGGAAGCTATGAAAGGAAGCGGAATACAATAGAGTCAGTTAATAAATTTTTAACTGATTTCATTTTCCAAGTTAACTAATTTTAGATATTCTACTTACACGTTTATTTTTTTAACTTAACATAAATTTAAAGAAATTTATTTTATTATTTTTAATATTCTAAATTAACTAAAGAAACATTAAAAAGTGTAGATTAAAATGAGTAAACTTAAAAAATTAACTGATGAAGACCTCGATAAAATCTCAGAAATTGCAGTATCATCAGCTCAGGATTACGTCTTATCTAAAGTTTCTAAAAAAGAGATTAATGATATTGATATCAATGTAGAGCTTAATTATAACGATAGCCTTGATGTAAACATCACAGTTGACATTGTATTTGATGACCTTTCATCTGCAGATCCAGAAATCGCAGATGAAGCGGCTGATCATGCCCTTTTGGAAATCGAGAAGTTTTTAGATAAAATTTAATTTTATTTCCTATTCTTTTAGTTTTTCAAATTAAATGTCCAAATCTTGTTTTAAAAAACATAGAAACTATTAAATATCAAAAAAACTAACTTTATAATAGTAATAAAAAATGTTAAATTTGTATTAAAATTAATAAATAAATTTGATGTTTACCAAGCCCCTCCTTAAAACTCCATCAAGTTTAGGGATCTAAATACCATTAGATCCCTAAATGGAGTTGTTTTACCATTATAGGGCATCTAAATAAGAAATACTTTCGCTCAAATGTGTAGATGCCCTCTTAATTTTTTTAAAATAATTTAAATTTAGCATTTCATGATTTAAATAAACACATTTTGCCCCTAATCATTCTGTTTTTAAATTAGATATCCAAACAAGTCGGGATTATTCAAGCATATACGTTTATATAGAAATACCGACGTATTTAACATTAAGCAAGTTAAAAACCCTAATTCTAAAATAATGAAGGAATTGTATAAACTCTACTCACATGAACAAAGTCTAGAATTAAAACTTGAGTTATAAGTTTGTGTAAAAATAACTATTTGTAACATTAAACAAGTTAGAAAAATTATTCTAAATAAGAATAATAGATTATATAAATTCTACATGAACAAATTAGGGACTTAAAAAATTGAATATATAACTTTATATAAAATACAGTTTTATTCTATAATATTAAACAAGTTAAAAACCCTATTCTAAATAAAAATTAATGGATTGTATATTATATGATAATACCAGTTTTAGATCTTAAAAATGGTATCGCAGTATCCGGAAAATCCGGCGAAAGAGAAACTTACAAACCACTCGAAACTGTGTTCCATGAATCAGCTTCCCCTGAAGAAATTGCAAAATCTTTAAAAGATGCAGGCGCAGTTAGGATGTATATAGCTGATTTAGACTCAATAGAAAACATAAAATCTAATTTTGATGTTACCCAAAAAGTGAATAAATATATTCCTGTGATGCTTGACAGCGGTTCAAGAGATGAGTCTGATGTTAGAAAAGCACTTGAAGTTGCTGACAAAGTGATTATTGCAACAGAAACCCTGAAAGATATTGATGATCTCAAAGTCATTTTTGATAAGTTTGATAAAAATAGATTAATTATAAGCATTGACATAAAAGACGGAAAAATATTCAGTAAATATTTAAATATTGATATGGAAGATTTTATCAATGAAATAGAAGAACTAAACCCTCAAGAAGTTATATTACTTGATATTTCCCAGGTTGGAACAGAAAAAGGTGTTAATGAAGAGCTTATAAAAAAATTTCTGAAACTCCCTTTAATTATAGGGGGAGGAATAACCTCACATGATATCAAAAAACTGGAAAAACTTGGAATAAATAAATTTTTAGTTGGTTCTGCATTACATAATGGGAAAATAACCCTTAAATAATAATTTAAAATTATTCAGGTAAAAAAATGTCAACTATAGCACTGATAGGTCCCCTAACAAATGATACCATCATAAAAAATAATTCAACCCATAAATCTATAGGTGGGGCCGTTTATTACCAGTCCAGTGTTTTAAAACGCCTGAACGTAAATACCAAAGCCGTAATAACACTTGCTAAACTTGATGAAGAATTATTAAATGCTTTTCCCAAAAATATAGAGCTTTTTCCAGTATTTACAGATGAAACAATAAAGTTTCAAAACATTTATCCGGATAACAACCCCAATCACAGAATACAGAAAGCAAGTGTACCCTCCAATCCTATAAAAGTTAAAGATATTGAATCTTTATACTTGAAAGACTGCAAAGCCATACTTTTAGGTCCATTATGTCCCTGCGATATTCCACTTGAAACCATAGACTATTTATCTAAATTAGAAATTCCCATATATTTAGGCGCACAAGGATATTTAAGGCATTTAAAAGACGATGAAATAGTGTTAAGGCCATGGAAGGAATTTAAAAAATTTCTAAAATTTGTAAAAATTCTATTTATGGATGAAAATGAATCTACTACCATTTTAGGCCAGCAGCTTCCACTAACTGAAGTTGCAAAAATATTAGCTTCATTCGGACCNNTTCATTTGGACCAGATGAAGTTATCATAACTCAGGGGAGTAGCGGATCAACAATTTATTCTAAAAAATTAGATGAAACATATAAAATTCCTGCTTTTTCCCCAAAAAAGATAGAAGATCCTACAGGTCTTGGGGATACATACATGGCAGCATATGCCGCTAGAAAACTTGAAATAGAAGATCCAAAGATGTGCGGGATATTTGCATCTGCAGCATCAGTAATAAAGCTTGAAAATAAAGGGGCATTTAATGGAAATATAGAATTAATCCATGAAAGATGTAAACAATATTCCAAACATTAGATCTGCCTATTTTAGCTGATTAGAAAATAAAAAATATATTATTAAGTCTTAAATAAAAAAATAAATAGGATCCTTTAGATTCCTAGAATGAACGGCAGAATTAGAAATGGCAGTATACCTGCAGCAAAGAAAAGTCCTACTCCGCCAAGCATATATTCCNNTTTTTTTATCCATTATACCTGAAGCAATAAGCAGTACTGCAAAAAATCCCATTACTGCAGGAAGTATGTGTGAAAATATTAAATATGCGCTGGCAAGTGCATTTGTCACCTTAAATCACCTGTTAAATTAATTAATTTGAAATTATTATTTTTAATTTTCCCTCTTTATTTAATTACATGTCATTCTAATTTAAAGTTTTCCAGTTTAGCAGCTCAGTGAAATAAAAAAATTTCAAGTTGCTTTAAAAGCTCCGTTGAATAAATTC
>DADN01000248.1 GCA_002509665.1 Methanobacterium sp. UBA8 | reverse complement strand
ACTTCTTTTATTTGGAAAATTAGCTTTTTATAAGTGTTTTAATGTAGTTAAAATTTTTATGACTTAAATTATAAGCTGAGATTATCAAAGTTAATTAATAAATTGATGCAAAATGAATCAAATAACTGAATAATTTAATCAGTTATTCACTTAATAAGTTACACAGTTATTAAGTTCATTTTAATGCAGTGCTGAAAATAAGGGAACATCCCAAAATAGTTTAAGAAATTATACTCCATTAAAACAGAAAAATTAGGGATATTTTATTTTTTCTCCAATGAAATATTCTTGTTAACAGATATTTAAGTTCTAATTCCCAATTTCTACCTATTGTATTTGTTCATATCCCCGCAGGCATTTAATATTTCTTCCAGTAAATTCAAGTTTTTGATATCCAAGTCTTTCATCTAAATATTTAATTTTTGGTTGCATTTAAAATATTAATTTATAAGTTATAAGCAAATATTTATATAGTTGGACTTTTACATTATACATTAAGTGGATAGATCACTCCACTTAAGGAGATGCAGATATTGCCTTTTCATCTCCTTTCATCCCCTTCTCAAAAAAAACTTATTATCATACAAAATCAATTCCCCCTTATTTTACAATTAAATAAAACAATAAGAATTTAGTATTATCCCTTTAATTTAAAAACCATAATCTGTTATCCACTCCATAGTCACTTAAAAATGCTTAAATTATTAAATAAAACTATATAAAGGAACTTAACTTGGTTTAAACTCATTTTCAAGATCCTTTATCTCACAGGTTTTATTAATGACACTCAACAGACTATTTAAAAAAAAAACCATCTTTAACCAACCATTTAAAAATAATTGTAAAGACTCATATGAGTCCTTATTTTAAAAAAATAAAGTTATACGTAATTATGATAAGTTCTATGCTAGATTACACCTTTACATATTAATAGTAGTAATCATCAGCAGGCAGAATTTCGAGAGTTACAGTATTATTTGCATTCAGTTCCATATATGGCGCAGTAATAATATCTGAAACATGATAATTTTCATTGTTTTCATCGAGATATATGTAATCATCTACAGTATTGGAATCATTAAAAAGATCGATGTAACTTACTGATATATGCAGTNNTTAAAGTAGATATCATGCCATTTAAATTTCATTGCCACATATTTACCATCCGGAATTCCTTTAACTTCCATAACTGACCGCCAGGAATATGAAGGACTTCACCATTTTTTAAATCCACATTAGTAAAAGCAGTACTACTGATAACGCCATCTGTTGCAGAAGCACTGCCAATACTGACTATTGCAGATAAAAACACACAAAGAACCATTACTGCTACAATTTTTATTTTCAAGATCTTAACCTCCTCGTTTTTATGNNAACTTTTACATTATAAGTTAGATGAGTTAATCACAACACCTAAGGAGATACGAATACCCTATCTTTTATCTCCTTTCATCCCATTTTAACTTAAAAATTTATTCTACTAATATTCCAAAGTTATATAAACGTTTTAATATACTTAAATTTCTACAATTAAGTGAATAAGATTTAAAAGGAGTATAAATACATTTAAAACTTCTTTTTATCCTTTAAAATTTTTATTGACCTCAAAAAGCTCATTTTCAGCTTATTGTATTTAATGATTATAAAACTAATCTTCATGATTACCAAATAATCATATAACATAGCCCGATTTAAAGTCCATTTAATAAATAAAAAAGTAAAAGGCGTTTTAAATTCAGTCTTGAGATTTATAGCTCCTAATAATTAAAAATAAAACCACAAATATAAAAATAATTATTCCTAAGCCTATTAACACCTGTTGTGTTGTTATTGTCGTAGTTGTAATAGTTGTGGTTGTAATAGTTGCCCATAACATAATCATCACCAACAATATATCCAAATATTTATATATTTAAACTTTTACATTATACATTATGTGGAACGGATCACTCCACTAAGGGGAAATAATAATATTTGTTTTTTTATCCCCCCTTTTAACTTAAGCTTATTAATTCTACCTAAAAATGAATCTCTAAATTGGAAAATTTATTTAGATTAAAATTAAGGTAATGAAGTGGTCAAAATGAAAATTGCAGCAGGTCTTGGAAAAAACAAAAATATTGTAGAAGCCGCCGCAGATGTTGATTTTGAAGTCATTTTAACAGAATCTGAAGAAGAATTGAGCAGCATGCTGTTAAACAAGAATGTAGACGGAGCAGTTAGAGGATCTTTAAGCTCTACAAAAATTTTGAGTTATTTAAGAAAAGAATATATTCAAAAAATTTATAGAGCTTCTCTTTTAGAATTAAATAACCACAAATTCCTTTTAGCCCCTGTTGGAGTTTACGAAGCAAACGACCTGCAGGATAAACTAAAAATTATAGAATTAGGGACAGAATTTTTATCGAAATTAGGTATTGAACCTAAAATCGACGTAATTTCAGGTACGAGGCCCGAAACTCTTGGTATAAACCCAAAAGTTGATTATTTTATTGAAGAAAGTGTAGATCTGGTAGAAAAGGTTAAAAATAAATTTTTCATAAAAGAGTACCTTCTAGATGATGCCATCCAAGATAATGCAAACATCATTTTAGCACCAGATGGAATTTCTGGAAATCTAATCTTTAGATCTCTCGTATTCCTGGGCATGACCAAAAGTTATGGCGCAGTGTCACTTGGAATGGATGAAATCTTCATAGACACATCAAGATCACAAACCGTAGAAGGGTATAAACGAGCTTTAGAGCTTTCCAATTATCTAGCAAAGCTAAAACATACGTAAACTCTCATAAAACTTACAAACAATATTAATTTTTGACATGTAAAATACTTTAAAACCAGATTTCAGTAAAAGGCTCATTTTTAAAATAGATTTATCGCTTTAAAGTAAAATAAAAAGAATCATATCATAACAGTGATAGATTTCTAATTATAAATACCCATACAAAGCTTATCTCAAAAATAGGGTAATTTAAAAACAGAACTTAAAATTTAAATACCATATTTACATTATTTGCAACTAGCTTAGCCGCCATGTCGATATAATAGAAAAAATTTGTTTTATATCCCATACTTATAGTTTAGAAGTATAAATCCTTAAAAAAAGGAATTAAGGACAGTTACCACTCTTTTCTTTAGCTTCACACTCCTCACAAAGATCCTCTGTTGGTCGAGTAGTTCTTGTTTTAGTTATACTTGTTGGGAATTTAGAACAGTTCATACACCAGTGCCAGGTATCAGAACCTGTTTCTTGAACATATATTGTCATTCTTTCACCTCTACTTTTGTTAACACGTTTTTAATTCAAAATTAGATAAATTACGACGTACTTGGGCATTAAAAGGATTAATATCCAATCAACTAATTTGTCTAACAAGATAAAAATGGGATCAGATCAATAACTTTAGATATTGACCCAGATTAATTATTGTACGGCCATACATATAAAGTTTAAGATATAAAGAGTAATACAGGCTTTATATATAATTTTATTAACTATAGTATGGTTATATTAATAGAAACTTTATTCTATTATTTTTAATATGTTCAGGTAAGTTGATCACCATCCAACTGCTCATTGTTATCTTAATATAACAAATATTTCATTATCTCATCACATAACAATTAATAAAATATGCCAAATATAAGTATAATCCTCATTCAAAGCTTATTTAAAAAAATAAAAGTAAAATACCCCTTATTTCACGTATAATGGGTGTAAAAGATATATCTAAATTAATGAAGTATAAAATTATTTCTTATTATTTTGGATGCAATGAATTCGCCATATATCTATAATTCAATACATTCAATAATTTATTCTATATTATTTATCAAAAAAGTATCCTCTTTTGATTTATCTTTATTAAAATCGTTTATAACAGCTTTATACCCAATATCCTCACCATCAATCCATGAATCTACAATAACATAACTGGTTCCACACATATCAACAGTCTGACCCTTAATCTGATCTTTTAGTCTCTCCTTATCTTCAGACGTTATATTATCTCCCGGTTTTAATGAAATATTTAATATTCCAGTATATTCCTTCTTTAAAGCATAATTTTCCATTTAACCACCGATTTTCCTTTTTACCCACATATCAAATACTCTCTTAAACTCCTATTAGTTACTTCCAATAAAAGCTTTCTCCATCTTCAAAAAATTACAAAATATAACAGAACTCAGTAGATACAATCCCTTATTTTTTTTTAAACTTGTCTAAATATAGTTATTTCAAAACTCATTTTAATTACTAATCTATTTATAGGATTGTAATAAAACAGCATTAATATAAATGCCAAATTTAAGCATACACTATTTGAAAAACAGCTTATGAAAAAGTGGTAGGGAAATGATGTTAATATGTCCAGAATAACCTTTTTAGATAATAATTTTCATGGAAAATACAGTGAGTTTTTCTTAGGCCTTTATAATCGAAATAAAAAGCTTCTGATCCTTTCAGTAAGCATATACTTTTTACTTTTAATTATTGGAGTGTTAATGGGTTATTTTTTTCCAGATATTATTGAATCTTTTCTGACAAGTTTAATTAATCTAATTCAAGGAATGAATGTTAAAATAAATACATTCTCAATTTTCTTGCATAATCTTAGATCTATATTCATAACATATGTAGGAGGAATAATAGGGATAATTCCCGCACTGGTATTAGCTGGCAATGGATTCATTTATGGGTCTTTTGTAGGATATTTCATGCACGGAGGTGTCCTTAATAATTACGGAATTAGCAATCCTCTAGATTTTATTATTTATACTTTACCTCACGGTATATTTGAAATTCCAGGCCTTATTATATCATGTACTGCAGGATTCAGACTTGCAAGTGCGGTTTTCAATTATCTCTGGAACATTAGCAAGGATACACCTATAGATAACTATTGGGAGTTGAAGGATTCTTTGACATTATTTGTAATTGGAATTGTCCTAACTTTTATTGCAGCAATTATCGAAGCTAACTTTTCAATATCCATTGGAAATTATATTACAGGATCAAATCTCCACCATGCATTAGTTGAAAATTACTAAAAAAATATCATTTATCAAAATGACAAAACAAATGAATATAAAGCTCAATGAGCTTTAAAAAATAATATTAGAAAATATTAATTTTATACCAAATTGCACTTTTGTCTTATAAATACTAAACTTTTGGTTTTCACGATCTAATTATCCTGCTTAAATTTTGTAATTCGATTAAAGAGACTTTGTAACTGCTCACTGTCTTTTATGAGTAATTTTATATACTTAGATTTTTAATTTAAACGTTATTATATAATTATATGCCACATCTAATGTAATATAGTAATATTTATATAGTTAAAATGTTACATTATACTTTAGAAATGTAAAATTTTAAAGTTTAAGGGGAGGAAAATAAAATGAAAATGAAACTACTGCCATTATTTCTGATGGCTGTAATGGTATTTTCTGTAGCCCAGCCCATATTTGCTGGTAACCCTCAGTTAGAAGATACAAAAATAGCAATGAAAAACGGTGAACCACTAAAAGATATAACCGTTAATGCTGGAGATTCTATAGAACTACAGGCAAGATTATACTGGTACTGGTACACTGTTGATTCTGCGAAAGCCCAATGGATCCCTCAAATATGTCGTTATTTAGATTTTAACGTGTATAAATCAAATGCAGATGGGACTAACGGGGACTTAGTATGGTCAGATACAGCAATAACTAATTTTTTCACAGCTAACGCCAATCCAGATGAATTTACCCTTAACGAAAAGGGCACTTACAACCTGGTAGTAAAATATGAAGGGAAACTAAAACACTGCAGTGCAACAGCTAAAATTAATGTGGTTTAGGCCACATAATCCATTTATTTTTAAATAAATTTAAAATAATCCATAATTTTGGGGGAGAAAACCAAAATGAAAATGAAACTATTACCATTATTTTTAATAGTTGTAATGGTATTTTCTGCAGCCCAACCCATATATGCTGAAGCCGATGATTCAGAAATAACAGGACCTAACTATAACCCACTACAGGATATTATCATTAATGCTGGAACTTGTATACAATTGCATGCAAAATTACTTGCATTGCGATGGTGGGACACTGGCGGTTCTGGTCTTATATGGTTGAACCAACCATTGCGTTATTTAAATTTTTACGTGTACAACGCAAATGCAAATGGGACCAATGGAGACTTAGTATGGTCAGACGGAGCATATACTAGCTATTTTAATTGTATAGCTAGTCCAAATGAATTGGCCCTTAACGAGAGGGGTAATTACAATCTTTTAGTAACATATAAAGGAGGTTGGTCAATAAAACCTTGTAATGCAACAGCTAAAATCAAGGTAGTTTAAGCCGCATAATCCCTTTATTTTTAAAATGTTACATTATAATGCACATATGCTGGGGATGAGTTATATGAACAAAAAAATGATATCTATTTTACTTCTGGTAATGATGATTGCTTCATGCGCACCCGCATATGCTAAATGTCCTACACAAATCTTTATTGATAACCAAGAATATGGTCACGAAAAGATAACTACAAACTATGGATGGAGTAAAGAAATAAAAGCAGAGCTATTTATGGTAAGTTCCATGCGTACAAGTTACCCCCATGGTAAGTTAGAAATGTATATTTGTAATTCAACTTATGATTTTAGACCACCGAACCAAGTTTATCAAGAAAATGAAACTACAAGCTTTATTGGTAATGCTTATTTTCATATTCCAGGGTGGCTGCCTAGAGGCCAATATACA
>DADN01000140.1 GCA_002509665.1 Methanobacterium sp. UBA8 | reverse complement strand
TCATCATAAGTAAATTCCCCGTCTTCGGCAATTAAAGCAATTTCATCCCTGCTTTCTTCTACCTGCTTTTCAAAGAGCTTGTTCAGTAATGGTTCTTCCACCCTGTTTATCTGGAATTCCTCTTCTTTTTCGCCCTCGGGCAAAATAGAAATATCTTTAAGCAGTACATTTGGATTTTGTGCTAACCTGGTTACAAGAACTTTAACACTCATGATGAATGTTTCAATTACATCTTCACTGTAGAGCGCATCATTGTAATATGAAATTATTTTAAATTCATCAGAACTGTCTTCAATAGAAACTGTCAGCTTAGGAAGTTCTAAATTTCCCTCGTTTATACTGCCTGCCAGCCCAAATACATATAAAAATTCAGGAAGAACATAATTTTTGCTGGAAATCCTTGTAAAAGGGTAGTAATCATATTTTACAACTTCAAGAAGAGAACTTTGTATATCCTTTAAATAATCCCCTGCAGTTTTGTCTGTATCAATATCTACAGCGAAAGGCAGTTNNATATTGATGTAATTAGAAACAATTGAAATTAGAATGTCTTTACTGAATACAAATTTACCCAGAGCAAATATGGTAGCTGCTAAAAACAGGCTGTTAGAGCTGATTCCATTAGCTATACAAAATTCTTCAATATTTGACTTATTTAGAGAAATAAAGCTCTCTTTTAAAGATCCATCTTCCTCTTTACCATTGATATCAGGTGATATGGCAGTTGCACCATCACCGGCTTGCATCATATCTTTGAAATATCTTTCAGCTTCATAGAATTCACTTGTTTCTATTTCAAATTCATCACAGGTTTTATCAGGATTATTTGAGATATCATAAAGCAGAACTTTTATATTTTCTACCATATGTGCGATTTGTGCATCAGAAAAGCAGTCGTTATTATATTCAATTTCCAGAAGCTGTAAACCGTCTTTATCCTTTAATGAAGGGTTCACACGAATATGGAAAGGAAACTCGCTTTTAGAATTATTAAATAAATATTCTACATTTGAATCTGTTGAGTTTGACACCATAGAATACATAGATAACATCGCAGGATCTATACCCTTTTGCTGCAGCTTTGCACCGTACATATTGAAAGATAATTTTCCATGGGTTAGACCGTTTTTAAGAACGGATTTTGTGTACAATAAAACCTCTTTAAATGTCCTGTTTTTGTCATAATCCAGTTTAAGAGGCATCATATTTACAAACATGCCCAACATGTCCTGTATATCTTCTCCAAAATCCCTACCATGGTATACGCTGTTCCAGACCATTTCGCTGCTGTATGTGCTTTTTGCAAAGTATAACGATACAGCAGATAACGCGAGTACAAACGGAGATATCCTTACATCGTCAATTATGGATAATTCTTTTAGTTTTTCTGTTAATTCTGGATCTAAGTAAAAATAATTCCTGTTGATACCAAGGTCATCTGAGGAATACCAATCTTTTGAATATCCATCCAGGTTTGAGAGCCAGAATTCTTCATCTTTCTTTGCCGGTTCGCTTGAGAGGTATTCTTTTTCTTTTTTAACATACTCTTCATATGAAACATTAGATGGTTGATATTCTTCCCCTTTTTTCAAAGCCAGGACACAGTCTTCCAGGTTTTTGGTAAAAATACCTACAGAACTTCCATCCATGATGATATGATGGGTACGGCCCAGTACAACAGATTCTTTTTTCGTTTTCAGGAGTGCAAACTGGTAGAGTGGTGCATCAAAGAGTTCCTTAAAAGGTTCTTGTGCAAATTCATCGATAAAAGCGTTAATTTCATCTTTACTTTTATCTGACATGTCCACATATGAGAATAAACCATCTTCTTCAGGGGCATAGTACTGCCTGAAATTCATATTTTCGTCCTGTTTCATGCGTAGATGAATATTTCCACTTATTATAATACCTAAAGCTTTTTTAACATATTCTTCCTCTTCCAGTGAGAATCTAGATTTAAATGAAAGAATATACGCTTCATTACCTGGTTTACTAATTTCAGTTATAATAGTCCTTTTTTGTGCATTTGATAAATCAAAGCAGTCCATAAATATCCACTCCACCATCTTTTAATCTCATGTTCACTTTAATTTTCAATATCATGTAAATTTATTAGAGCAGGTTCTGTGATCCTGCTTTGTGAGCATACACCAAGCATATATTTTCCCCCACAAACGTTCCAAAGCCCAAAATTGCCAGTATTTTCCCTGTGTATCAGTTCTATTTCATTATTAATTTCTATGCAAAATTCGTCAAGGGCAAGCCTAAATCCTAAGCCTGTCATTTTCATATAACTCTCTTTTAATACCCATAATTCAAAAAAAGCTTTCTTTTGGTCGTTATTATCCAAAATATATTCATATTCAGTGCCATAAAAAAATTGCTTCGCTAGATTCAAATCAACATCAGTAACATATTCAATATCAACACCAACTGGAGAATCAGAAACTGCACATGCTACATATCCCTCTGAATGTGAAAGATTAAAGTACACATCAGAATAGTTCTTCAAATAGGGCTTACCATATTTGTCTACATCAAATATGGGGTTAATGATACCAATTTTATCTAAAACATGATTTAACAGAATTTCTACCCCAACAGACAAATTTCTATCTTTTTTGTGGAAATATCTGCTGGATTTTTTTATTCTTGTCTTTGATACATAACTCTTCATTCTGTTAAAGTCAAGTTCTGATACATCCATGTAATATAACAACATTTTTTTTCACATCAAATTAATTATAATGTAATAATATTGTCAATTGATGCTCCAAATCAACTATTTTTTTTTAATTTATTATAATATTACATGAAAATCATCCAATCAATTATTTAAACTTATGGAATCCCATGAGATTCTTTAATGATNNCATCCCGAATAAAAATAAATTTTATATCCATATTATATGCTGACTTAAAAAGCCAATATTCAAATAATACGAATTAATATCTCAAAATAAGTATTAAAACTGCTAACTAACCCATATTCCAACATTCACATTTGCATTTAGACTTTTAATAAGTTTAACCGCAGAATACGCAGCTAAAACACTTGTTTTTGGGTTTGTGGCACAGGTTTCATTTTCAGTAATTGTCCTGAACTCGCCAAAATCACCTGCTACACAGACTTCATGGCAGTTGCGATTCACTTTAGGGTCAGCTATGATTTTCACATCTATTTCTTTACCATATGCGATGCTCAATGCAGCAGACACATTAATATTTGCAGGAAATTTACGCACTGCATCTCCCGCTTTGCCTTCAAATAATACTGTTTCAGTATCTACTGAAATTCCCAGCGACTCTGGAGATTTACGGGTAACCAAACGCACTTCATTGATCTCCCCAATAGAAGCTGCTTTAATACCATCCAGACCTACAACAGCCCCAGAAGGTGCGTATATTCTGGAATTATTTTCATCAGCTATTTCTTCCAGATAATTTCTAATATCTGAATCGATTAAAGCTCCCAAACTCATGATAATAACATCTTTTCCCTTCTTGAGGACTTGTGGAATAATTTTCATCACTGCATCATGAGATGCTGCTTCAATTACCAGATCCACATTATCTAACATGTCATTTACATCATGGACCATTATTCCATCTACTTTAGATGCCATATTTTCAGCCCTTTTCATATCCATGTCATAAAAAAATTTTAAATCAGCACCTAACTTCCCATTTGCGGCAAAATCGGTTATTATACCTGCTATGGCACCACATCCGATAATCCCTGCAACCATAATATCACGCGGGTGGTCTTTAGTCAAATCTACCAAATTAGATTCTAAATACAAATCTTGACTTTCTTCTATTTCTAAGGCATCATTGAGAGCTGTTTTATTCATTCGATGCACCTTCAATTTAATTTTTAGAAACTTCAATCATCCTTTTAATTGCCACTTTTGCCTTTTTTGCAATATTATTATCAACTTTAACTTCGAATTTTTCATTTAAAAGGCAGTTTTTAATATTTTTAACGGCATATAATTTCATATTTTCACAAATTGCATCACTTAAAGCAGGTATGAACATTTTATCCGGATTTTCTCGTTTTAGACGGGTTATCATGTCCACTTCAGTACATATGATAAATGTTTTTTTAGGTGATCCAGCTACATGTCGAATCATGCCTCCAGTGCTTAAAACATTATCTGCAAAATTTTGCACTTCAGGATCGCATTCTGGATGGGCCAATATCTCTGCATCATGATATTTACTCCTTAAAAAATGTAAATCTCCTAAATCGAACAGTTTATGGACGTAACAGTATCCTTGTGCAGGTATGGGTATAATCTCTTTATCTACCTTTTTAGAGACGTACCACGCCAGGTTTCTATCTGGACCAAAGAGTATTTTCTCTTGAGGAATGCTTTCTACTACTTTAACTGCATTTGAAGAAGTGCATAAAATTTCAGCCTCAGCTTTAGCTTCAGCGAGCGTATTGACATAAAGAACTGCAGCTGTATCCGGATACATTTTTTTAAACTTTCTAACCTCTTCCGCATTAAGCATACCTGCCATTGGACATTTTGCTTGAGTATCTGGAATCAATATTTTTTTATCGGGGTTTAGTATTGCTGCTGTTTCTGCCATGAAATCGACCCCGCAGAAAACTACAATATCAGATTCATCTATTTTTGATGCTTTTATACAGAGTTCAAGTGAATCGCCTATAAAATCTGCAATTTCCTGTACATCTCCTGTTTGATAATTGTGAGCTAATATTATTGCATTTTTTTCCTTTTTAAGCCGCTCGATTTCCTGCAGATCACTTAACATAAAATCACTGATTATAAGATTAATAGAATAGTTTTACTGCGTTAATACATAACTAAAATATTATATGGCACTTATATTCATTAAATCATAAATTTATTGATATGTTACACATTACATGCGTTAATAATACATAAATAAAACAATAGGGCATCTGGAGGTGATATTGAACGAAGACGGTTCAGATGCCCCGGTTATTATTTAAATTATTCAATCAGATATCTTATCATTGATCATGACCTTCCTTAAATAGCCCCTGTCAAATCAACACTAAGATCTATCTCCCAAATTCCTTCCCCAATATCCAAAACTGGAGTTATGATATCTGCTATTCCTGCACAGCTAAGTATTATATCCACTTTCCCAAACTCAATTACAGCGACATTAATTGCGTCCTGGATATCACCGTCCTCTGCAGGAACCGTTATAATCTTTTTCCCCTTACCTTCAATCTGATTGATACCATCTTCCAATTTTTCATCCTTTTCTGCAACTATAACAACTGATGCGCCTTCTTTTGCAAAAAGTCTGGCGATTTCATTCCGTATCCCTGAACTCGCACCGTTAACAAGTACTACTTTATTCTCCAATTTCATTTTTTACCCCCTTTGGTGAAGTAGTAATTTGTACCTTATTTAGCTAAACCAGTGATCCTGATTCCTCCAAATTGGGTTTTATTTCGTATATTTAATCCAATTAGAAGAGGAGTAATCTTTTCTATGATTTTAGCTCTTTCCAACGGTCCACAGTCAATGACATTGACACCAGGGATTTTCTCAATTAGTTCAACAGCGACAGCCTTAGAATTTGCATCATCACCCGAAATAAGACAATCACAATCAATTGGCTCTTTAAAGTTCATTAAAGCCGCAGAACTGATGTTGTTAAAAGCGCATATCACATTGCTATCTTTTAAAATTTTAGCAGATCTTTCTGCTGCCGCACCGTCCCATAAAGCAACATATTCAATAGGGGATCCCCCTATAGCTGATTCTAAAGGCCCAGTAGCGTCTAATAATATTTTATCTTTTGCCCCTTCTTTAATAGAGAGCAAAGTTGATTTTTGAGCAGCTAAAGGCACTGTTAAAACCAATAATTCAGCTGCTGCTGCAGCATCAGCATTCTCAGCAGCTTCAATATTATCTACATGGCCTAAAAGACCTTTTAATTTATTTACAGCTGCTTGAGCTTTTTCAATTGTTCTTGAACCTATTATAACATCTTCTCCAGCTTGTACAAAACGTATGGCAATTCCTAATCCCTGTCCACCTGTTCCACCAATTATTGCTAGTTTCATATTATCACCACAATTTTATTTTAAAAAGAAAAAATGAATGTTATTTATTCTACTAGGACCATAGGTTTGATTAAATCTCGTGGCTTGTCTTTCATCAGGTAAAGAGCATCTTCAACTTTCTCAAGCCCATTGAATCTGTGAGTAATCAATAATCCAGGATCCATGCGTCCACTTTCTACAACGTTCACAAGTTGTTCCATTCGAACTCGACCACCTGGGCATAGTCCGCCAGTAATGGTTTTATGCGCCATACCTGCTCCCCATGCATCACGAGGGATTGGCAGTATGTCTCCAGCACTTTTATAATTTTGAGTACCAAAGTAGTTAATGTTCGAAATTGTTGAACCTGGTTTAGCCATTTGAATTCCCTGTGCAAATGTTTCAGAGTTACCACCAGCTACAACTACGGCATCAACACCTATTCCGTCAGTTTCAGCTAGAATTTGTTCTACTATATCCCCTTTTTTGTAGTTAACTATATCAGTAGCTCCATACTGTTTAGCTATATTTACACAATCAGGGCGACTACCTACAGCAAATAATCTTCCAGCACCCCTTAATTTTGCACCAGCCACAGCACATAGACCAACTGGTCCAATACCTATAACTGCAACAGTATCACCAATTTGAATATTAGCATTTTCAGCACCACTAAAACCAGTAGTAACCATATCAGTGATCATAAGTGCTGCTTCATCAGACATATCATCAGGTTGAATGGCTAAGTTTGCATCAGCGTCGTTAACAAGGAAATATTCTGACATGGAACCATCTCTTATGAAGGTAAATTGATATCCCCCCAATAAACAGTCTGCATGCTGGTGAAAACCGCACTGTGAAGCTTTTGCACTCCAATTAGGAGTAATTGCAGGTACTATTACTTTATCACCCGGTTTAAAGTCTTTAACTTCATCTCCAACGGAATCAACAATACCTATTGCCTCGTGACCTAAAATACGAATATCGCCTCCAAGATCTAAACCACCTTCCCATACTGTGTGAATATCTGAACTACATGGTGCAAGAGCTGTTGGCTTTATAATAGCATCTTTAGATCCAGCTTTTGGTTTTTCTTTTTCTATCCATTCTACTTTATTTGGTGCTGTCATAGCAAATCCTTTCATTTACTTCACCTCGTTTAACTCTTGAGTAAGGGTTGTGAGTTCTGATATATAAACATACCGAATACTTGGTCTGTAACGATTAATCATTTATATTTGTAGAGAGTGTTCTCTTTCTAATTAACCCAAACAGAGCTTTTATAGGATATTTATCGAAAATAAGTAAGATATATACCTATAAAACTGAAATATGTACCTTTTTAGTGATTGGAAATTCCATTATACCTGTTAAACTTTATAAAAAGACAATAATATATTAAAAAATAGTATAAATGGTGCACATACTTTTATACTGCATGTAGCTAGTAAAAAAGCCTTATAATGTAAACATTGAAAAAGGAAAATATATTAATATGATCAATGCTACTCTATAATGTTATCAAATTTTGAAGTAGCGCAGCACGTGATCTATTGCCGTGCCAGAATTTTACCAACAATTAAAAAGAAGGATGTACATGGATACAAAAGTTAGAATCATGGAAACAGCTTTTAAGCTATTTCTAGAAAAAGGATTTGCCGATGTTTCTTTAAATGAAATTATAAGAGAATCAGACATAACCACCGGCGGATTCTACTATCACTTCAACAGCAAAGATACTCTACTTGTGGAAGTAATTAACAAATACATATTTAGCTATTTTAGCTCAATCATAGAACAAATAAGGAAATGTGAAGGCACGCCTAAAGAAAAATTAAAAGCTGTGATACTTTTAATCGTTGGAGATGACTCAACCATCAACGAAACCACACAGCTATGCGAAAGTGCTGAGAAAATAGATTACAGGACTTTACACCTGCTGCTCTTTGAAGGTGTTCAAAAATATGATATAATAAGTAAACACTACACAGAATTTTATTACGACCTCCATGAATTCATTAAAGAAGTAATAGATGACGGTATGGCTCAAGGCATAATAAGAGATGATATTGACTCCACTGAACTTTCGTTAACTATTCAAACTATCATGGTGGGAACAGTTATTATGTGGATAGGAATGCCCGAAATGCCCTTAGAAAAAAGAATGGAATCCAATATAGATCAGATGTGGAATTTCATAAAAAAATAAACCTTAAAAATACATAAATCTCTTTTTAATTCTCCATATCATTTTAACAAGGTCTATTATCCCTAAGACTAGAATACTTGTTTTAGATCCCAATATCCACTACAAAGAGAGCATTCGCTATGTTTATATATTATGATGATACCATTACAATTAACAGTGGCATTCGAAACATCGAATAGATGAAATTCTTTAAAGGAGATGAGAACATGATCATGGTAACTGCTAAAATAACAGCAAAATCAGGTGAAAGAGACAATATTATCGCAAAAGCACAAGATTTAATAACATCAAGTCGTTCAGACCTGGGATGTATCAGCTACAATTTATATGCAAGCACTGAAAATAAGGATGTTTTAGTAATGCTTGAACAATGGGAAAATTTTGAACTTTTACATGCACATATGCAAACAGAACATTTCAAAGTATTTGGTACAGCCACAGAAGATATTTTAGCTGAAAAAATTGATATCAGCGTTTATTCAGCAGAAATAAAAAATTAATTGTTTAATTACATATATTTACATTTATTTACTATTTTAAAAATTTATTTTATAATTTTAACCTTTAATAGCCATAATAGTGAAAATAATTCATTAAATACATTATTTTGATGTATATTAAGGCATATTAAATTTTAAAACATAATTATAAAAGATTAATCAAATCGAAATTTATTTTCTAATTTATTTAGTTAATTATAACTATAACAAATAAATAATTACTTTTGTGTAGGAGTTTAACACAACAAATTCGGAGGAAATTAAATGAAAAATTATTTCGATTTGAGAGGAAAAGTAGCAGTTGTGACAGGTGCTTCAGGTGGTCTTGGAGCAGACGCAGCAATAGCATACGCACAAGAAGGCGCTAATGTCGCCCTTTTAGCAAGGAGAAAAGAAAGATTAGAGTCCTTAGCAAAAGAAATTGAATCAAGAGGAGTAAAGGCTCTCGCTGTTCAATGTGACGTAGCCAATGAAGAAAGCGTCAAAAATGCAGTTGATGAAGTAATTAAATATTTTGGAAAGATAGATATCCTCTTAAACAATGCAGGCATTGCAGTTCGTGGTGGCGTCCATAATTTAAGCGTTGAAGACTGGGATAAAGGAATGGATGTAAATGTAAAGGGTATCTTTCTGGTTTCAAAATATGTCCTTCCGCACATGATGCAAAATAACTATGGAAAAATCGTGAACACAAGTTCTATCAACTCTATTGCAGGTGATAAAAGCGAAATGTTCATACGCCATGTTTACAATGCATCAAAAGCAGCTGTTCGTGGTTTAACCATGGGTATGGCATGTTCCTATGGAAAATATGGAATTACAGTAAATGCCGTCGCTCCCGCTCTTTTTGAATCCGAAATGACATCAAATACCCTGTTCAAATCCGAAGAATTTCTGGAAAAATACAGCAATGTTGTACCACTCAATCGTCCGGCTAAAAAAGGAGAATTAAACGGGCCAATCATATTTCTCTCATCAGATGCGTCTTCGTATATAACAGGACAAACAATTTTTGTAGATGGTGGTTTCTCAGTGGTCTGATTTAAAAGAGAAAACTCTCCACTTTTTTTATTATAAATGAGGAAAAATTATGAAATTTGATGAAAACAAAATTATTCAAAGTACAACCAGCAGGAAGCAGCTAAAACCTAGATTTTCAAAAAATTCAAAGGTTTATGACTCCTTTACTGAATTAGAAAAAAAAGCTTTTGAAGAGGGTGATCTCTCAAAAAAACATAAGGAGCTCATGGCACTATCCATTTCCATCGTCATTAGATGTGAACCATGCATTGAATGGCATGTTCAGCAAGCCTATTTGGCTGGTGCATCCGATGAAGAGATATTTGAAACCATAGATGTAGCCATAGAAATGGGAGGCGGTCCTGCTGCTGCTTATTCACGATTTGCTTTAAATGCATTAGATTTCCACAAAAAACAAACAACTACCAATTAAATACTAAATTTACACACAAAAAACTGCAATTAACCTATTTTGAATCATATTATCTTTTCATAATTAGAAAAAAAATATTTAACCTAATTTTATCCAAATAATTCAATATGTAGCCTAATAATTTTAAAATATTAAAAAATTAAGGCATATATCTCATTCTAAGTACATTGAATCCTATAGCTACTGCAAATAAAGCTAAGCGATCATAGAAACCTATAACATTGAACAGCATACCGATTATTGCTGAAATTCCAACTGTGGCATGGACTATTCTGTTTCTCTTGTCAGAGAAATAATTTTTTAAACTTTCAACTATTTTCATGGTTTCCTCCTATATCATTTTTAGATATATTCCTTTTTGATATATCACTTTTCGATATATCGAGATCTTATATATCATCGTATATAAAGTTTGGCATCAGCGAATTCAAAGTTAAATATGAAACTTATAAAAAGCACTGATTTATATAGGACTTTAATCAATTAATCACCAGTTAGCACTAACTAAAAAGGAAAGGTGGTCATATGAATTGTTCAAATTGTGGAGAAGATGTTGGGGAAGCTAAATTTTGCCCGCAGTGCGGTAGCAAAGTAGAAGAAGTCCTGGTTGCTGAAGAAGCACCTGCAGAAGTTTCATCCGAAAAATACTGTCCCGAATGCAATGTAATAGTTGAAGAAGCTAATTTTTGCCCAGATTGCGGTGGAAAAACAGAACCCGCTTCAAAAGAAGGATTAGAAACAAACGTTGGAAAAAACACCGATTACACAAGTAAATATTCAGTTCAAGCGTTTTTAGACAGAACTGCTGAAAAATTCGAAGGTAATGAAATATTCGAGCTTGAAAACGATTACCTGCTTGATGTTAATCTTAATGGTAAGGTTTGGGCAAAACTGGGATCTATGGTAGCCTACACTGGTGAAATGAAATTTAAAAAGCAGAGTTCCCTAGAAGGCGGAATTGATAAATTTATAATGAAAAAGGTTAGCGGTGAAAGCAGTAAGCTTATGTCCGCATCAGGATATGGAAACTTATTTCTCGCCGATGATGGAAAAAGAGTAACCATTCTAAACCTTGAAGGCAGCAGGTTATATGTAAATGGAAACGATATCCTTGCATTTGAAGAAAACATCGACTGGGATATAAAAATGATGTCAGGTGCCGGTTCAATGTCTGGAGGAATGTTCAACATAAGACTCCAGGGATATGGAATGATAGCCATAACAACCCATTATACTCCCATNNCAGACCTGTGTATACTGATCCAAACGCGACAGTAGCATGGTCTGACGGATTATCCATTGACTACAAAACAGATGTGAATTTAGGTACATTACTCGGTAGAAGCAGCGGCGAAACCTTCCAAATGGCCTTTAGAGGCAATGGTTTTGTAATTATTCAACCTTACGAAGAAACTGCTGTAGGTATTGGTTAAGTTTAAAACTGATAAAATCATGGTTAAATCCTAAAATTTTAACCATGTGACCTAATTTTTTACTTATTTAAAATATTATTTATTTTATAATGATAAACATGAAACTAATTTTTTTGACATTTAAAACAATATTTATAAACCATAATCACATAAACCCGTTTAAATAAGATTGATAATGGAAATTTCAAACAGGAATAAAATGCAAAAATAGGTGGATTTAATGATGGAAGACATATATGAACGCTCACTTGCCGGAGAAATTACAAAAGAAGACGCTTTAAAGCTTGTAGATTCAAATCCATTCCAGTTATTTGATATTGCTGACAGGCTGCGTCAGGAGCTTGTAGGGGATGAGGTTACCTTCGTTGCCAATAAGGCTATAGATATCACAGATCACTGCATGATTGGATGTGCTTTTTGCTCTTTTAGAGACCATGTTGGATATGAAATGACAACTGAAGAAGTACTGGAAAGCATTAAAGAAGCAAAAGAAATTAATGCTACTGAAATCTGCCTATTCGGCGGTATCATGCCACATATGACTGTGGATTATTACTGTGATCTTATCAGTGCCATTAAATCAGAATACGATATCTGTCTTCATGCATTGTCCCCTGTAGAAATTTATCAGACTGCAAAATCATCAGAAATGACTACTTATGATGCTTTAAAGGCCCTTAAAAAGGCAGGAATGGACACTTTAACCGGAGCATCTGCAGAAATCCTTGTAGATTCTGTTAGAGAACAGATATGTCCTAAAAAAGTTACAACAGATGAATGGGTAACCATAATTAAAGAAGCTCATAGTTTAGGTATTCCAACCACATCTACTATTATGTACGGCAGCGTGGAAACATGGGAAGATCGTATCGACCATATGATGATACTCAGAGACATACAGCGTGAAACAAGAGGCTTTACAGAACTCGTTCCAATGACCTTCCTAAATCAAAACAATGAACTGGGCCAAATATCAGAAGGTGCAAGTGGAATGGAAGATCTGAAAGTACATGCAATTGCAAGGATTCTCTTTGGTAGAGACATGCCTAATATTCAGGTTTCATGGATAAAAATGGGCATCAGAGCATCACAGATAGCTCTATGCTGCGGGGCAAATGACCTTGGAGGTACCATGATGGAAGATAAAATATCCATAGCTGCAGGTGCGTCCGATGGGGATTATTTACCTCGAGAACGGATGATTGAAATTATAGAAGATATAGGGCGTATACCAGTAGAACGTACCACTACTTATGAACGTGTTTAAAAATCATCATGTATAGATCAATAGTTGTATAACTAACGATCTAATTATCTAAATTATTTCTTTATTTTTTCTAAAAGCCCCTAAAATCAAGGTATTTCAGGTACCGGAAATACAATGTGTTTAAAGTAGCTTTATTAATTAAAATTTAAACTCATTTTCCTACCTCAACACTTCTATAAAAATTAAAAATATTCTACATTATCCAACACATATCCAAAAATATAAACTCTTCTTAAATAGCTCCTAAAAGGTATATATGCACTTAATTTGACTATATCTTTTATTCGACCACATTGCATTATTACCATGCGAAAAAAACTATTTTTAATTNNAGTTTACCCGTTTTTATATCTACATTTACCGCCCCTAAAATCATTTTAAAAATTCAGTTTTCATTTATTTAACCAGCGCCTGCCATTTTGTGTTATAAAAATTTAAATCTCTATTAAAAACTACAAAAAGACTCTTTTAGTGAAATATGGTTAAAATAAGGCAAAAATTGGTAATAATTTGGGAAAATGCTTATTACAAATCTCAAAAATAACATATAATGTCTTTAAATGGAGTTAACAATGAATGTGTTTAACTAGGTTATTATAACCTATTTATTCCCTTTCTTTAGCCATTTAAATTTGTTTTATCTGGATACTTGCAGCAGGAAATAATTTAGGAGTTTTTAAATGCCAAATTTATTTACACGTGCACAAAAATTCAGATTAGATTTTTTAATCCCATTGATTCTAGGTCTTTTAGTAGTCATTACCAGACTTCCATTTACAAGCAAATTTCTCTATGAATGGGATTCAGTTAATTATTCCCTGGCATTTGAAAACTACAATATTCTGCAGCAGCAGCCGCATCCACCAGGTTATTTGCTGTATGTTACTCTAGGAAAGGCTGTTAATTACATATTCAACGATCCAAATACCAGCATGATATTTTTATCAGTATTTTTTAGTGTTTTAAGCGTTGTTTTAGTTTATTTTATGGCTAAAGATATATTTTCCCGAAATATTGGCATTATAAGTGCATTACTACTAATATTCAATCCATTCATCTGGTTTTACGGAGAAATTGCAAGTATATACATTTTCGAGGCATTTTTCAGTATTTTAATAGCTTATTCATCCTATAAACTATTTAAAGGGGATGAAAAATTTATATATATTTCTGCACTTGTACTTGGTTTATCCGGAGGCTTTAGAACTGATATACTTGAATTTATGCTCCCTTTGTGGATATTCTGCATATGGAATGCAAGAATTCATTATACCAAAATTGCTAAAGGCCTGCTGACATTTATTGTTTCCGTATCCCTATGGTTAGTACCTGCCGTTATTTTAACTGGAGGCCTGGAAAGTTATATCCATATTTTAAGATACACTTCTGAAGCTGCAAGCTATACTTCTATAATATTCGGCGCAAGTATCGGCCAGCAAATCTTGAATACCGGAGTTTGCATTATATGGTCATTAGTTGGACTGACACTCATAGGAATTTTAATTACAGCACTCTTTTTGACTTATCACAGGGAAAACTTAAAATCTAAAGTCATTTATTATCTTAAAAAACCTTTAACTATCTTCTTTTTATTATGGATCATTCCTTCGTTCCTATTTTATTTGTTTATCTACATAGTGAAGCCAGGATACTTACTGACAGTCCTGCCTGCAGTCATGATCATATTAAGCTGCATGATTATTCGTATTTCATCAGATATACACTTTAATTTTCCTAAAATATCCGCAAAGCATGTTTTAGGCTTTATATTATTAATATATGTCATATCCAATACTGCATACTTTGTATATCCGTATAATCTCCACAATGGCCAAATCTGGGAAACACCTACCGATAAAATGGAAACAAATCAGAAGGTCTGGTTTGGTATAGATGTAGGTTTGCTTTATGACAGTGCTAAGATCAATGCAAATGATGAAAACACCCAGTTACACATTGAAAATATATTGAATATCTCAAATTCAGACCCTCAGAGTACCATAATTGTTATCCGGGACATCACCCGTGAAGATGAAGGTTTCAACTGGAGGAAAGCCATGTATTATTTTCCAGGCTACGATGTTTATTATCTATTTGACCATGAAAACTCAGGAATCGACGGTAATGTCTCAGTATGGCATGGTAAAGATCACAGTTACAATATCTCCAAATTTGGGGTCGAAGATATAAAATTAAACTCCTCTACAACCAAGATTGTTTGGGTAATGAGCAATGAAACCTCATTTTACCAGGAAGTAAAGGATAACTTTGGAGTAAGTGGAATTAATCTCTCAAATGGCATGAAACTTTATTATTCCTATATTGGAAACCAGACGTCGGATATCAAAATCAGCGGTTTTATTTTCCAGCATTGAATACTAATGCTCCTTTTTATAATGTCAATATCCAATTAACCTACTTAGAACTTTGTAAATCCCGCGCAATTTTAAGATATGTTTAGATAATACAGTGAAAAATTATATTACCCTGATGAAATAAGTAAAAATAACAAGTGTTATAAAAGTTAACGATTAGTTAAAAACTAAAAGAAATATCAAATGAGCGAAATTTAACATATATAACATATAAATAACTATCATGGAGATTTATTATGCCAAAGAGATATGAGGGAATGGCTTACTGGGAAATTGTAAGTAGACAGATGGGAGTTGTAACCCGATCAGAACAGGAAAGGTTTAAAGATGCTAAAATTACAGTTATAGGCTGCGGTGGGATTGGAGGTGCCACAACAGAGATGCTTGTCAGAATGGGAATTGGAAATCTCAGAATAATCGATAAAGATACCTTCGACGTTTCAAATATTAACCGCCAGCTTATGAGCAGTTTCTACAGCGTGGGAAAATCCAAAGTAGAGACAACCTACGAGACTTTAAAGTCAATAAATCCATTTACAAATATCGAAGCCATTGAAGAAGAAGTAAATGAGAACAATGTGGAAAGAATCGTTAAAGACAGCGATATTGTCATAGACGCTCTTGATAACTTAGTTACAAGAATTACGGTTAGCAGGCATGTCCGTGATTTAGATATTCCATTTATTCACGGCGCAATTCATGGAACAATGGGACAGGTTACTGTTTTTACAAAGAACACCCCTACCTATGAAGAAATGTTTAAGCTGCCTTCATGCGGTAAAGAATTAACTGATGAAGTAGTTAAAAAAATAAAAGACATCGGTGCAGAAGTTCCTCCAGTTATTGGCCCCGTTCCAAATATAGTTGGATGTTTGCAGGCTTTTGAAGCTTTTAAACTTATCACATTAGAAGGAGAACCAATTATAGCTCCAGATATTTTAATGTTTGATTTATTTAATAAAGACCCATTTTCAGTAATTAAATTTTAATTTTATTAAATAAATGTCTGCAAATCGTTTAAAAAAGTGGAAATTAGATAATTCTCAACCCAAAACATCTTGAGAGAATTTTTCAAACCCAATTTTTTCTATAAAAGCCCCTACTCGTTTTTCAATACCCTGAGCATTATAATAATCCAGTATTTTACCTATTAATGCAATTACCTCATCATCCGAAAGATTTTTAGCCAATAACTTTCCAATTCTAGGTTTAATTCCACAATTTCCCCCGACCAGTAGCTTCCAGCCTTTACCAGTTCCGATCAAACCAATATCACGGACAGCAGATTCGCCACATGAATTTGGACACCCTGAAACAGCGATTTTGAGTTTACGAGGAGTTGAAACCCCACAATAAAATTCATTGATCCTCTTACCCATTCCCACACTGTCCTGATATCCTTTCTTACAGCACATATCACCTATACAAGACTTAGCAGGCCTTACACATTTACCTATGTGTCCACCGGGAGTCATGCCTAGATCTTCCCATACATCGTCTAAATCTTCTTCTTTAATCCCATGCAAGGATATTCGTGCTTCGGATGTCAATTTCATTATTTTAACATCATATTTATCTGCCACATCTGCTATTTTTCTTAACATGGTAGAATCAACTATGCCCCCTGAAATATAAGGAATAATTGCATATGTTTCCATATCTTTTTGAACAGAAGCTCCTTTCTCTGGTATGTTTTCTTTCAAATTTTTTACCTCCTTTAAGTATAAAAAGCCGGATATACGATCCTCCCAATAAATGCAAATATTTTACATATTATCAAACAATTGAAAGACCTTCAAATATAAAAATATTCATTAGAAATATTCCATCTTGACAAAAGAATAATATAATACTAGTTTATACTCCAATAAAATTAAATATGTTGTTATTTAATGGTTTAATAATTGAAATATTTTTTTTCAAAACATTTATATACCAGTAAAAGGAAATCTTCTTCCGGCGTATAATTACTCTAATTATCATGGAGGTAAACAATGTCAGACAAAATAGGACAAGTTATTGAAAAGATTGAAGAATGCGGCACAAAGTTTGTAAGGCTGCAGTTTGTAGATATACATGGAACCCCCAAAAACATGGCAATTCCACTGGTTAAGCCAGATCAAATGGAAGATATATTAAAAGACGGTCTTTTATTCGACGGATCATCTGTTGAAGGATTTGTAGATATTAATGAAAGTGATTTAATTCTTAAACCAGACCCTGACACTTTTTCAACTCTCCCATGGAGACCAGAAGAAAAAGGTGTTTGCAGGTTCATCTGTGACATCTACTGGCCAGAAGGAAAACCTTTCGAAGGAGACCCAAGATACATACTCAAAAGGGCTTTAGAAAAAGCTGAAAAAGCAGGATATGACTATAACGTTGGTCCCGAACCAGAATTTTTCATATTAGACCAGGACGAAGAAGGACAATTAATCCCTAACGATAACGGTGCATATTTCGATGTAGAACCTGTAGATCAGGGAACTGACATCAGAAGACAGTTAGTCATGGACCTTGAAGCTTTAAACTTTGATGTAGAAGTAAGCCACCACGAAGTGGCTCCAGGTCAGCACGAAATAGATTTCAAATTTGATAACGCTTTAAGAACTGCAGATGCAGTAATTACATTTAAACAGGCCATAAAAGCTATTGTAGACACAATGGGATACATGGTAACATTCATGCCAAAACCATTCTTTGGAGAAAACGGAAGCGGTATGCACTGTCACCAGTCATTATTCAAAGGCGACAAAAACGTTTTCTACGACCCTGATACTGAAACCCAGTTATCACAGGAAGCAATGTACTTCATGGGCGGTCTCTTACAACACTCCCCAGCTTTAACAGCAATTTGTGCTCCTACCATAAACTCTTACAAACGTTTAGTACCAGGATACGAAGCTCCAGTATATGTAGCATACGGTCTTAAAAACAGGTCTACATTGGTAAGAATTCCTGCATCCCGTGGAAAAGGTACCCGTGTTGAACTGAGAATGCCTGACCCATCCTGTAACCCATACCTTGCATTTGCTGCAATGTTAGAAGCAGGTTTAGACGGTATGAAAAACAAAGTCGACCCTGGAGAACCAACTGAAATTGACGTGTTCGGAAAAAGCATAGAAGAACTCAAAACTCTCGGCATAGATGTTTTACCTTCCAGCCTATGGGAAGCATACCACGCGCTTGAAAAAGACGATGTTGTGAGATCCACCCTAGGTGACCATATATACAGTCAATTCAGAGATATTAAGAAGAAAGAATGGGACGACTACAGAATACAGGTATTCGATTACGAATTAGAAAAGTATTTAAATATCTAATTGAAAATTCCAAATTTTCACACGTCCTCAAACATCAGTGTTGAGGACCCATTCCCATTTTATTTTTTGAAAAGTTTAAATTAGTCAAAAATCAATAGATTTTCAGTATCCCCTAAAAACGTTTTTAATTTTACAGTATAACACTTATAATTTTATATAACTCAAATTTGGTGAAGAAATGCCTGATGAAACTGATCGTAAAATGATAGAAATCCTGAGGATCCTTGCAGATCAAAACAAAGTTCTTGGCGCAAAAACAATTGCAGAAGAATTGAAACGGAAAGGTTATAACTTAGGAGAGCGGGCGGTACGATATCACATGCGCATCTTAGATGAAAAAGGATTTACAGAGCGTATAGGATATGCCGGCAGAGAAATAACTGAAAAAGGATTAAAAGAGCTTGAGAAAGGCCTTATTTATGATCAGGTAGATTTTGCTTTCTCTAAATTTGAAGGTATGATATACAAAACTTCCTTAGACCCTAAAGAAGGTAAAGGGGCCGTAATTGTAAATACATCCAGTTTTATATACGACCAGAAAGTAGTTGATATAATCAAAGAAGTATTCAGTAAGGGAATTGCAGTAAGCCCCTACGTTAAATTCAACGATACAGGATCCAGTGAAGAAAAAACTTCAGAGGGTAATGAAATTATGTTAAATACCATTTGTGGTACAACCATAGATGGAATGCTACTAAATGCAGGAATTCCAGTAATTCCACAATATGGCGGCCTTGTAAAGGTAGAAGATTATGTCCCTAAAAGGTTTACCGAATTGATATCTTATAAAGAAACATCCATGACCCCTATTGAAGCATTTACTGCCAAAGAAATAACATCAGTATTAGACATAGCTAGAGAAGGAACTGGACTGCTCCCTGCAAATTTCAGGATAATCCCTGCAGTTGCAAGAGATAATGCCGTTAACCTTTTCAAACAGTTCCAGAAAATAGGGATATCCGGACTTTTGAAAATAGGTAAAAGCGGTGAATCAGTACTAGGAGTACCTGTAGAAAATGACATGGTGGGTATTGCCATAACAGGCGGAATAGCTCCACTTTGTGCTGCAAAAGAGGCAGGTTGTTCTGTTAATATTAAGTTAGCAGAAAATATAATGGAATTTGGAAATATGGAAAAGTTGGTCCCGTCAAAACCTGCATTAAAAACCAGCAGAACTGAAACTGGAGAAAAAGTTAAATTCTTACTTTCAAAGGCATGGAATCTTATATACAACGTGGACTTTGATGTCGAAACCCAAAAGGGTGACGTAATTGTAAACGTGTCCTATGTAAATAACGACGACCTTGACGATGCACTTGAAATAATAAACCGTGTATTCCAAACTAAGCCAGAGTACTGTACAAGTAAATTTTATAAAATAATTCCCCATGCAGACGGTGACAGAACTGGAATTGCCACAGTATGCAGCTTTACAATTGACGGAATACTGGTTAAAAATGACATACTTGTAACCCCAAAATACAGCGGAATTCTTGAGATAGAAGAGAAAGGCCCTAGGTTTACAGAACTTACAGCATACAGCGGATCATCCCTTGATCCTCACGAAGTTTACATTTCAAAGGGAATGACATCTGTTTTAGATTCATTAGAAGGAAATGGAAGGATACTTGCAAGTTTAAGAGAAATTCCTTACATGGCAAGGTCCAATGCCATAGATATTTTAGATAAGATTCAGGAAACTGGATTTTCAATCCTTAAAATAGGAAACCCAAGTGAACTTCTTTATAATGCTAAGGTAGAAAGGTATCACGTAGGTATAGCAGCCCCAGGCGGACTAAATCCAATTGCGGCCTTAAGTGAAGAAGGCATACCAGTTAATGTAAAAGCTGTAGAGACTATGATGAACCTATCTGATATGGAAGAATTCTAGATCTTCCAAAAACTTTATTTATTTTACTGCTGATTTTTTATAAGGTGTAATTAAATGCTTATCGACGAAGTTACATACAAACCAATTGGACTAATACATTCCCCATTCAAAAACCTGGAAGGTATGCCTATACAACCAGTAGGTGCAAAAGGTGTTGAAGGAGAGATACATTTAGACGGAAAATATGAAGAAGGACTTAAGGATCTTGAAGGATTTTCACACATAGTTTTAATCTATCATCTCCACCTTTCCAAAGGATATTCACTACAGGTAAAACCATTTTTAGATACCGTAAAAAGAGGAATCTTCGCGACAAGGGCCCCAAAACGCCCGAATGCAATAGGAATGTCAGTGGTATGCCTTGACAAAATAGAAGGATCAACAATACATATATCCAATGTAGATGTTGTTGACGGTACTCCCATTTTAGATATTAAGCCTTATATACCTAACTTTGATAAATGTAAAGGTGAAGAGCTGCGTATCGGATGGTTTGAAGATAAACATGAAGATGCAAATCATAAAAAGTCTGATGACAGATTTGTAAATTAAATCATCTTCTTATTTTTACTTTTATATAATTTTAAATCCTAATTTTATAAATTTTTTGTATAAAGAGCACTTAAACTAATTTTTTAAGATAAAAAGCTCTTAAAAAAAAATAAAATTTATTTCAAAACTCGAATTATTCTATAATGCCTATCAACGCCATAATTCAACTTTTATCGTCTTTAAAAGCATGAAAAAGTATTTAATATATAAAATATAGAATATATTATAATAATCATGGAGGAAGATATAATGAAATTAAGTGCAAGAAATCATATTAAAGGAACCGTAAAAAATGTTGATGAAGGCGCTATAATGGCTAATGTCAAAATAGAAATTGACGCCCCAGACACAATAACTTCCGTAATCACTAAAGAATCAATTAAAGATTTAGATATCAAAGCCGGCGATAAAGTAGTAGTTATCGTTAAATCCACTGAAGTCATGATCGGGAAAGAATAATCCTATTTATTCTTTTTAAACAGACCTCACTACTTTTTCACTTTAAATTATAGTACTGTTTCATTTTTTAACTTATTAAAACTATAAAAATCTATTTTTTAACAATTACAGAATTTTAACAATGCTCTCTGGCGTATTAACATCCTCGTGTTTATAAAAAATCGTTTAACAGATTATTGAATTAGTAATTAATGATTATTTATTCAAGGAGGATGATACAAGTGAAAATGAGCGCAAGAAACATGCTTAAAGGCACCGTAGAAAATATTGAAGAAGGAGCAGTAATGGCCAATGTAAAGGTTAAAATTGAAGCTCCAGATATAATAACTGCTGTAATTACTAAAGAAGCTGTTAAAGACCTAAATTTAGAAAAAGATGAAAAAGTCACAGTTATAGTTAAATCTACAGAAGTTATGGTTGGAAAAGAAGAATAGTAACCTATTCTTCTTTTTTAATTGAATAAATTGATATCCAGTCAGCCTATTTTTTTAGTCCCTAGTTACAGCTTTAAGTACGCCCTTTTCTTCATTAACAAATAATATAACTTCACCATTTACAGGGCATGGTTTTACAGGCTTATTTCCTTCATTAAATACTACTCCTTCTGTAACAGAGCGACCATCTGGAGTAAATATTCCATCAACACCTGCCTCAATAAGTTTTTCAACTGGCTGATGTCCCTTAAGTTTCCTAATTTTTCCTATTTGTAAAAATCTCCCATCATTTTTAGTCGATGCAAGTCCTAGTCCTGCAATGGCGCCAATTACGCCATTTTCATTTCCGCTAATAGATTCCAGTTGAATGTTTGAATTTAGTGCAAGATTCCAGGCTCTTTTAGATTTAAGAACTNNCTGGAGAAATACAACTTTCATGCGCTACAGCAAGCCCAGGGTTGCTGCCTTCATTAAAATTATCCTGCATCACTTCTTTAACCAGTTCAAAAATATCATCTACATACTCTTCTTCAGTATCTACATGAATAACAGCACCAAAGTTATGCAAAGAAAAATCGATGCCAGGATGCACGTAAAACTGGTGCCGCGTAACACCGTAAACAGGATATTTCTTTGAAATTTCGCCTGCAATTATACGTGCAAATTTCCCTGTGCCAACCGATTCAGCGTTACCTGTGTCATCAATGCTTACATATATTGTCATTTAATCCCATCCAGCACGTCACGTGTTATTGATCATTATCGTTTTTCCAGTTTTAGGATCTTTATAAACTGTACCTAACTGCGTTAAACCATTTGAAGAGCTAGAAGATGAATTTTCAGAAGTTACATTCACTTCTTTACCTAATTTAAGATCAACAGTTTTGCT